>NZ_JAKUFY010000094.1:0-21273 GCF_022663675.1 Bacillus cereus group sp. BfR-BA-01355 | reverse complement strand
GCGTTCATCCTGAGCCAGGATCAAACTCTCCAATAAAGTTAGTTTGTCTAGCATCTAAAAATAAAAATTGACGTTTCACGTTGTTTGTTTCGTTCAGTTTTCAAAGAACTAAAAGCGGGTGAAGAGAATCGAACTCTCGACCAGAGCTTGGAAGGCTCTTGTTTTACCACTAAACTACACCCGCGTGGTCGGGAAGACAGGATTTGAACCTGCGACCCCCTGGTCCCAAACCAGGTGCTCTACCAAGCTGAGCCACTTCCCGTAATTGGCGCGCCCGAGAGGAGTCGAACCCCTAACCTCTTGATCCGTAGTCAAACGCTCTATCCAATTGAGCTACGGGCGCTTATTCATGATGTTTTTTCGTCGTTGTATTTTGGCGACTCAATTATCTTATCATACTACATTTTCAAATGCAAGTACTTTTTTAAGATTTTTTTGATGCGGCCGAGAGGACTTGAACCTCCACGGGGTTTCCCCCACTAGGCCCTCAACCTAGCGCGTCTGCCGTTCCGCCACGACCGCGCGGAAAAAACAAAAAGTGAGCCATGAAGGATTCGAACCTTCGACCCTCTGATTAAAAGTCAGATGCTCTACCAACTGAGCTAATGGCTCGTAAATGGCTGGGCTAGCTGGATTCGAACCAGCGCATGACGGAGTCAAAGTCCGTTGCCTTACCGCTTGGCTATAGCCCACTGAAAAAATATCTTGTTTTCAAAGACAAATGTTATTGTACCATAATGTCCAATAAAAAACAACTGCCAATTAGCAGAAGTTAAAATGGCGGTCCCGACCGGGGTCGAACCGGCGATCTCCTGCGTGACAGGCAGGCATGTTAACCACTACACCACGGGACCATTTGGTTGCGGGGACAGGATTTGAACCTGCGACCTTCGGGTTATGAGCCCGACGAGCTACCGTACTGCTCCACCCCGCGATGATACTATTCATATAAAATTCATATGGTGGAGGATGACGGGATCGAACCGCCGACCCCCTGCTTGTAAGGCAGGTGCTCTCCCAGCTGAGCTAATCCTCCGAAGTGGTGACCCGTACGGGATTCGAACCCGTGTTACCGCCGTGAAAGGGCGGTGTCTTAACCACTTGACCAACGGGCCAATATGTATGGCAGAGAAGAAGGGATTCGAACCCTCGCACCGCGTTAGCGATCTACTCCCTTAGCAGGGGAGCCCCTTGAGCCACTTGGGTACTTCTCTGTATGGCTCCGCAGGTAGGACTCGAACCTACGACCGATCGGTTAACAGCCGATAGCTCTACCACTGAGCTACTGCGGAATAATGAAGACAATTTGTATCTTATAAAATTTCTTTCTGTAAGTCAAGAAGTTTTTAACAACATCTTGTTCAAACGTGACATGTTTATAATATACTGGATTGCGTTTTTACTGTCAAGATGTTTTCGATATCGGTTTGAGTTTCCCTTTACACTTTCCGCAGACATATCTTTTTGTATTTATTTGACGCCTTCTTACATATTGAAGTAAACACTCCATACATTCATACTTATAAATCTTTTTTTCCTTCTCTTCATTAATCATTCGTCTACAAAAACGAGGTGCATCAACTTTCTTTAACAACTCACGAAAATCTCTGTCCCTGTGCTTATACCCTCTTCCTGTAATATGCAAGTGATAATGACACAGTTCATGTTTGATGATTCCGATTAATTCCTCCTTACCATACATTTCGTAATATCGATAATTCAGTTCAACATTGTGACTCTTCAACAGATAACGCCCGCCAGTTGTACGCAACCTACTATTGAACTTTACTTTATGTAAAAATGGCATTCCGAAGTATTGTAGCGATACTTCTTCCACTAGCCGTTGAATTTCTTTCTCGTCCATTCTCATTCCTCCTAAACAAAAAAATATTTTTACACTTTTCACGCTTCTTATACATATATTAAATAGTACATATACCCATCCTCATTCAAGACGCGTGGTTTCTAAAAACACAACATGAATAGAAATCCACTCACCAACCTCTCATTAATAGTACTTTAGATTTTTGAGAGTAGGATTAAACAAGGAGGGATTCCTATGCCTACGTGGCTAAAAAAACAGATGCAACGTGCATATTTCGAAAAAAACCGGTATCAAATTAAATTGCTAAATGAATGCTGGTTTTATTATAGCAAAATACATCAAAACTCATGATCCATTACACTTTTTATTCTATAAAAAAAGAGCAGTTTTATCTGCTCTCTTCCCTTACTATTCAATCGGCAACATAGATAGTGCAACGCGTCCTTTTTTTGTATCAATATCATCTACCCATACTTTTACAATTTGTCCTACTGATACAACATCTAACGGATGCTTTACAAACTGTTTGCTAAGCTTAGAAATATGCACTAAACCATCTTGCTTTACGCCAACATCAACAAAAGCACCAAAATCAACAACGTTACGCACTGTTCCTTCTAGTTCCATACCACGTTTTAAATCTTCTAATTTCAAAATCCCTTTTTTCAGAAGTGGTTTAGGCAACTCATCCCTCATATCTCGTTCTGGACTAATGAGTGCATCTATAATATCAACTAACGTCGGCTCCCCAACTCCCGTTTCTTGAGACAACTTAGAAATCTCTACTTCTTCCAATCTCTTTTGTAATTGCGGTTGTCCTACGTCATCTATCGATAACCCTAAACTCTTCAATAACAATTCAACATTTTTATATTGTTCAGGATGAATACCTGTCCGATCTAATGGATTCGCTCCTTCTAATATACGCAAGAAACCTATACATTGTTCGTACGTCTTTGCACCTAAACGTGGGATTTTCTTTAATTCCGTGCGCTTTGTGAATTTCCCATCCTCTTCTCTCTTTGCCACAATATTTTTCGCAACAGTTTTCGATAAACCTGAAACATATTGTAACAATGCAACCGAAGCCGTATTTACATTAACCCCAACTTGGTTAACAGCTGTCTCTACTACAAATGTTAATGACTCATTCAATCTCTTTTGAGATACATCATGTTGGTATTGTCCAACCCCAACTGATTTAGGATCAATTTTCACAAGTTCAGCCAGTGGATCTTGCAGACGTCTTCCAATAGAAACGGCACTTCTCTCTTCAACTTGTAAATTTGGGAATTCTTCACGAGCTAAATCAGAAGCTGAATATACACTAGCACCCGCTTCATTTACAATAATATAAAAGACTTCCTGTTTCACACTTTGCAATACATCTACTATAAATTCCTCTGTTTCTCTAGATGCTGTCCCATTACCAATTGCAATCATTTCAACTTGATATTTATCTATAATAGAAAGAACTTTCGTTTTTGCGTCATCATATTTACGAACAGGCGGATGCGGATAAATAACATCAATATGTAGTACTTTCCCCGTATCATCTACTACAGATAATTTACAACCAGTTCTATATGCCGGGTCTACCGCTAGCACGACTTTCCCTTTCATCGGAGGTTGTAATAATAAGTTACGTAAGTTCTCAGAGAAAATATGTATCGCTTGTTCTTCAGCTGTTTCTGTTAATTCTTTACGAATTTCTCTTTCAATTGAAGATTGAATTAATCGTTTATAACCATCTTCAATCGCTAATTGTACATAATGCGCACTTTTAGAATCGTTATCACGAATTACTTTCTTATTTAAGAAATTTAATATCTCATCTACTGGTGGGACAACAGAAACTCTCAATATATCTTCTTTCTCACCGCGATTCATTGCTAATACACGATGTGGTACTACTTTTTGCAATGGTTCTTCATAACTGTAATACATTTCATATATATTCTTTTCATCTTTTTCTTCACCTTTTACAGACGAAGACATAATACCTTTTCTAAAAGTAATATTTCGAATCCAACTACGATACGTAGCTTCATCTGAAATCATTTCTGCAATAATGTCTTGTGCACCTTGTAAAGCTTCTTCTGCAGATTGCACTTCTTTCTCTGCATTAATAAATTCCACTGCCTTTTTAGCCGGATCTTCTTTCTTATATAACAATAACCATTCAGCTAACGGTTCTAACCCTTTTTCTTTTGCAATCGTTGCTTTCGTTCTTCTTTTCTCTTTATATGGACGATATAAATCTTCTACTTCCTGCAACTTTGTAGCTTTAACAATTTGCAGCCTTAGCTCTCCTGTCAGTTTTCCCTTCTCACCAATAAGACGAATAACTTCTTCCTTCCTATCTTCAAGTTGCATCATATATTGCCATCTCTCTAAAATCGCACGAATTTGCACCTCATCTAAAGAGCCTGTCCATTCTTTTCGGTAACGAGCAATAAATGGAACTGTGTTACCTTCTTCTGTTAATTGAATAACATGACGAACTTGCTTTTCGCTAAAGCCTAATTCTTTCACTAACATTTTCATTAACGCTTGTCGATTATCTACCATTTCCATATACAACCGTAACCTCCTCTATAATAAAAAAAGTTGCCCTTCAAAGAGAGCAACTTAAACTGCCGATTTAAAAATCTATTAGTCCTAAACTAATTTGTAACGCTTCATCTACACGACTCATCATCACTTCATCTAAATGAGTGATTTTGTCCGTTAAGCGTTGCTTATCGATTGTTCGAATCTGCTCAAGTAAAATAACAGAATCTCTCTCAAAACCATACTTTTTCGCATCAATTTCCACATGAGTGGGTAATTTCGCTTTTTGAATCTGTGCAGTAATAGCCGCTACAATCACCGTTGGACTAAAACGATTTCCGATGTCATTTTGAATGACAAGAACCGGACGAACGCCTCCTTGCTCAGAACCAACAACTGGGGAAAGGTCTGCAAAATACACGTCGCCGCGTTTTACAATCAAAATATTACCCCCCGCTAACTAAGCGTTCTACTGTATGAGCTGCTTCATACTCCGCTAAGAAAGCTTCAGATGCAATACCAAGATTAATTTTTCCCATTTCAATATACCCACGTCGCATTGATTCATGTTGGTAGCGTTTCTTCGTCTTATGTTGACGCAATAACAATTGTGTTGCCTGGCAAATTAGTTCATGGCGATTCTTATTCTCTTGTTTTCCAATTCCGTCCAATTCCGTTACCATTTGCTTTGGCAACCGAACCACGATTTCAGTAGTTACACTTGATTCGGACACAAAAATACACCTCCACCGTCAACTACACACCCAAATATATATATGACACCTATTGTAATAATACCATTGTATGGAGCCTGTTGCAAAGACTTCCTTATTCCTTGCTTATGTTTTCCAATTCACAAACAAAACATTCATCTTCTTAAATTTTTTATCTCATAACTAACTAAAAACAATAGAACTCCTCTTCAAAACTTACGTGTAACTTATATAAAAAATGATTATAAGTAAAAAGCTTCTCATCAAAAAGAGCTTATTATCCAGCAATGAACAGTCACTCCAATGACAAGAAGCAATCATGCTACCTTCTATATATTGTTCAAGTAATTAATTATCTCTACAACCTTACCATTCCGTATAAATATTCTTGGCACACGGAAACTGATCGTTGCAATAATTTCATAATTAATAGTCCCTGAATATTCCGCAACCTCTGTAGCGCTAATATACTCATCTCCCTGCCTTCCAATAAGCGTAACTTTCGTACCAAGCGGCACTTCACAAGGAAGATGAATCATGAACTGATCCATTGTTACTCGCCCTACAATCGGTACCCTTTTACCATTTATAAGCACTTCAAATCCTTGTAATCTTCTAAGCCATCCATCTGCATAACCAATCGCTACAGTCGCGATCCATTCTTCAGTTTTCGTTCGATAAGTGACGTTATAACTAATTCCATCACCTTTAATCACCTGTTTAATATGAGCTACTTTCGTATGCAGTGATAGCGCCGGTTCTAATTCAAATGGTAAAAAAGGACGTATTTCTACAGAAGGAGATAATCCATACATTGCAATCCCAATTCGCACTGCATTAAATGTAATCCCTTGAAAACGTAACGTGGCAGCACTATTAGCTGTATGGACAAACTTAGGATCCACTCCGAATTCTTTCAACCAACTTAACTGCTCTAAGAACGTGTTATATTGCTTATCAAAATACGAAGTCTCAACCTCATCTGCCGTTGCAAAATGCGTGTATACTCCTTCTAACTCTAAAAACGGTGCACCTTCTAAACTCCTTAAAAATTCTTTCAGCTCTTTTCTTTCACGTATTCCAATTCTCCCCATACCACTATCAAAATTAATATGAAATTTCATTACAGATGAACCATCCCAAAGTTTAATTGCTTCGTCCACCCATTCTTTTTGAAAAACAGTTAGCGCTACATCATTTTCAGCAGCTACATTTACATCACGCGGCGGCGAGGGACCTAACACTAAAATCGGCACAGTAATACCGGCCCTCCGAAGCACTAGAGCTTCATCTAAAAAAGCAACAGCTAACCTTGTTGCACCCGCTTCTAATGCCGTTTTAGCAACCGGTACATAATCGTGTCCATATGCGTTCGCTTTAACTACAGCAAAAATCTCTACATCACTTGGGATGAACTCTTTAATATGTGTAACGTTGTTATAAATGGCATCTAAATCCACTTCCACCCACGTGTCACGATAAAATGGTGCTTCTTCCATAAATACACTTCCTTATACACGATATGCGAAGCTTATTCTTTTATATGCTTCTTTTATGAAATCCACCTTCAAACTAAGAAAAGACGTGGTGCACATATATCACCACGTCTAAGAAGTTTACTTCACCTGCTTCGCTGTAACTGAACGAGCAACCATTAACAGCTCCTTCGGCTCTAAACCTTTAGACACGAGCATATATTCTACTCCGTTATGCGACCACGTTACAGAGTCTTTCGTCAACGCACCAATCGTAAACCCAAGATCAACCGGTTCTCCACTTACACTTACCGCTGATGAAGCCTCTGCAACTTTTGCCTTTTCTTGTATTAAAGTAAAGGATTTCTTATTTCCAGTGTATGTGAGTATCGCACGCTTGCCACTGTCTGTCTTCAACTCTTTTTCATCTTGCAGAGTCATACCTTGTGGTGTATCAAGCGGATACAAAGTAGCAAACGGTTTGTCTTCTTTCGCTGTTGTTTGAACATCTACCTGCGCTCTAGACATATTTTGTTTCGTATCAAATGCACCTTTATCAAATTTCGCATCGAATTTTACCTTAGAGAAATCTACTTTTACAAGAACATTTTGATCATTATCCATTAACTTCACTGAAACTGGAGTCAAATCGCTCTTCTTCAGTGTAATCTCTTGTTTCGGCAACATATTTTGATGTTGATAGTTTGTTTTTGTTTTAAAAATATAATACTTATCTGTTTTCTCGAAAGTAAGGTTTTTCTTATCCTGCAAAATATCTCTTACAAGTGATTCATATAAATAAGCCTGGCTGCTATTTTGCGGCCAATCACTTTGAAAACGGAAGCTCTTATTAAGTGCTGGCGTTAATACAAATACACCTTCTTCATTTCTTAAAATGATTTGGCTCTGATCTTTTTTTGCATTCTTTAAATTCACACGATAAAAAGACGGTTCTTTATGCCAAATCTCTACATTATACTCCTGAGGCTCATTTCCTGTTTTAATAGATAATTTCGCTTCAGCTTGATAACTTTTCATCCCTTTTACTTTCGCTTCTAAATCTCTCACGACATCATCTTGTTTCTTTTCCACACAACCCGCCAACACAAAAACGGTCAACAAACCGACAAGAACTAAAAACAGACGCCTTTTCATCACTTCAGCCCCTTTGCCCCTATAAATGAATGGAAGATGTACCTTCCTTATCGCTACCTCAAATATATGAGACAAAGATATAAAATATGCAGACTAGCGTGACGAGCTTTCTAAAACAACTTGAGCAACAGCAAATTCCTTACTATGACTAATTGATAAATGAACAATATACTCTGTACTTGTAATCAGAATCGGCTTACCTCTTTCATCATTTTTCACTTCAATATCTAAAAAGCTCACTTCTTTCCCGATACCAGTACCTACAGCTTTTGAATACGCCTCTTTCGCTGCAAACCTTCCAGCTACAAACTCTGTAAGGCGACTTCCTTTCAGCTCCATAGCAACATTACGTTCATTTTCTGTTAAAATACGTTCCATAAATTTAAGCTTTCCATCTAGCATTTTTTCAATACGATTTAATTCAATAATATCGATTCCAATCCCTATAATCATTTCAAAATCCCCTTCTTCTATTTAACTTTCTTCTTTCATATTGATAAGAATAACAGAGAATCTTTCTGATGCAAAAGGGGTGATAGTAACCGTATGCTAATAAGATCCACTCAGATTTCTTTACAACCGACTATTCTCACCTTACTTCTTATTCACTTAGTCCTGATGATATTAGGCGACTTTTTCCTCTTCCCACTGGCAGCCTCTAATGAATATATCGCTAAAGGAGAATGGTGGCGTGTCATAACTTCCCTTCTGGTACACGTAGACTTACAACATTTTCTTTCTAATAGTATTTTTTTGTTTGCACTTGGTTCTTCTATCGAAAAGCAACTCGGACACTTTTCTTTTTTTATTCTATTTTTTATTTCTGGAATTTCTGGAAATATTTCTTCTTATATTATTATGCCACCTGAATATATTCACGCAGGTGCATCAGGTGGTATTTTCGGACTATTAGGCGCACAATTATTTTTATTGTACAATCGATACCGCTCTTCAAAACCAAAAGAAATTGCCATTTTCTCAATTATGATACTTCTATTACTGCTATTTACTTTCTTTAATCCTTCCGCCAATCCGATCAGTCATTTAACAGGTTTAATAACCGGCGGCATTTTAACTCCTTTTTTAACAAAAAAAAACGATGGTGCAAAGCTTATTTAATATAAAAGCTTGCACCATCGATAATTTCTACATCTACATGTTCGCTTAAATCCCTCATTAATTGAAATAAAGACTCATCCTTCATCTTCGCCTCAATCATACAATCAATTTGCGGAACACTTCCCTTTATCCTTCTTAAAAAAGATAAAAATGCGTCTACATTAATATAATCTGCATGAGCTCTTGGATCTTTTCCCTCTCTAGGGCTAGAGATATGCATTTTAACTGGCAACAAAGATGTTTCCCACGTATAAACAACACGTGCCCAATCTTCATACCAATCTTCTTGCTCATTATTCATCATATGGTGATGCAAATCAAACACGACAGGAATATCTAATTTTTCTCCTAAATATAATGTTTCCTCTAACGTAAAAGTTGTATCATCATTTTCTAATATAATCATTTCTTGAATACCCCTTGGGACATTAGACCAATTCTCTATAAAACGCTCTAATGCAAGTTCTTTATCTTTATACCCTCCTCCAACATGTAGTACACATCGTTGCTTATGTTCAATCCCCATGCCTTTTAATAATTTTTTGTGCATCTGCAATGTCTTTACAGATTGTTTAAAAACACTCTCCTCAGGTGAATTTAGTACAACAAAATGATCCGGATGAAAATCAATTCGCATATTCATATGAATTGCATATTCACCTAATTCTTTCAATTTTTCTTTTAAAGGACGAATATAGTTCCACTCTAGCAATTCCTCATGATTCGCTAAAGGAATGAGCTTAGAACTAAGCCGAAAGAAAGATATGTCATGTCCCTTATTATGCTTTAATAAACGCAAACAATTTTCCAAATTGGAATTAGCAATTCTTTCAAGTTTACGAATTGCAGCATCACGATCATCTATTTTCTGAAACTGTGCGTACGTCATCGTTTGAGATGGGGATGCATTCTTCAAATGCACACTCATCGCAACGTAACCAAGCCTTACAAGCATATAACAGCCCCTTTTCTATCATAACTACTATGTAGTATGCACAATTACAGAAATAAAAAAAGAGAATGCCCGCAAAGGGCATTCTCTTTTTTTATTAAGCTTGTGGACGGCTATGATGTTTTCTTTCGCCGCGTCCATTTGAAGATCCTGGGCGACCTTGACCTTCACCTCTGCGTCCACGACTACCACCATCACGATTACGATCACGGTTTCCATCACGATTGCGATCACGGTTTCCGTCACGATTACGTCCATCACGGTTACGACCATCGCCACCACCGCGTCCATCACGACTACGATTACGGTTACCATCACGGTATCCGCCTCCGTTACCGCCACGTTTTTTAGAACCGCCACCTCTTGAAACAACTGGTGGTTCTGATGTTAAAGCAATCGGAGTTGTATCCGGCTCTTTAGTCATCATTTTTAAAGCAGCAGCTACTACTGTTACAGAGTCATTCTCTTCTAACATTTCTTCTGCAATACGCTTGTAGTATGATAAGTTCTCATTTTGGATTGTGCTTTGAAGTTTTTCAGCGATTAAACGTTGTTGACCTTCTAATGCCTCATCAAGTGTCGGTGCTTCCATACGATCAACTTTACGTTTTGTTGTACGCTCGATATTTTTTAATTGTCCTGATTCACGTGGTGTTACAAATAACATTGCAATACCTTTTTTACCTGCACGGCCAGTACGACCGATACGGTGAACGTATGATTCTGGATCTTGTGGGATATCGAAGTTGTATACGTGTGTTACGCCTGAAATATCAAGACCACGTGCAGCAACATCTGTTGCAACAAGAACTTCAATAGCACCTTCTTTAAATTTACGTAATACAGACATACGTTTCGCCTGTGTTAAGTCACCATGAATACCTTCTGCTGCATAACCACGTAAGTTTAATGCTTCTGATAATTCATCAACACGACGCTTTGTACGACCGAATACGATCGCAAGCTCTGGAGATTGAATATCTAGTAAGCGTGTTAACACGTCAAACTTTTTCTTTTCTTGCACTTCTAAATAGAACTGCTGAATGTTTGGCATTGTTACTTCTTTTGCTTTTACTTTAATGTGTTGAGGCTCAGTCATGAAACGCTCAGCAATACGACGGATTGGATCTGGCATTGTCGCTGAGAATAATAATGTTTGATGTGTTTCTGGCACATCTGTTAAAATCGCTTCAATATCTTCAATGAAGCCCATGTTTAACATTTCATCCGCTTCATCAAGAACAACAGTCTCTACGTTTTGTAAGCGAAGTGTTTTACGGTTAATATGATCTAAAATACGACCCGGCGTACCAACAATAATGTGTGGGTGTTTTTTTAGAGCACGAATTTGGCGGTTAATATCTTGACCACCATAAATTGGTAGAATACGAACACGTTTATGTTTACCAATTTTGTATAGCTCTTCTCCAACTTGAATTGCTAATTCACGCGTTGGCGCGATAACAATACCTTGAACTGCTTCTTTATTTGTATCCACTTTATCTAATAGTGGTAATCCGAATGCTGCTGTTTTCCCTGTACCTGTTTGCGCTTGCCCAATAATATCCTTACCTTGCAATGCATGTGGAATTGTTTCAGCTTGAATCGGCGTAGCCTCTTCAAAGCCCATACTTTCAACCGATTGCAGTAAAGACTCACTTAATCCTAATTCTCGAAATGTTGTCAATGTTACTTCTCCTTTTCTATCCTATACTTATCATTTAAAAAAAGGCGTTTTCCGAATTTGCGGAAAAGCCCTTTTCCTGAATGCTCACGTATATAACCGGGCGTATATTCTTCACGAAAATACTTCTAAACGTTATTACACTTTATCAATTATAAGTTTTGTATGTGTAAAAAGCAAACCCAACTGTTACCTTATTTTATATTAAGGGCCTTTTTCTTTACTTTTATTTTTTTATCATTTACTGTAAGCGCTTATTATAAGTTTCTTCTATTTTCGTGACTATCATCCCTATTTATATACACCAATTATTTCAACATCGTAATTACTTCTTCTAATTTCATACCGCGAGATGCTTTTATTAATACGACATCTTTCGCATCGACTACTGCTTCTAAATCTCTTACTAACTCTTCTTTATTATCATACGCCTTTACACGTTCATTAGGGAAATTAATTTTCGCTCCTTCAGCAATTTGAGCTCCTAATCTACCGTATGTGAATACATGTGCGATTTTTGCTGGATCGATTAATTTACCTACCTCATAATGGAACTGCACTTCTTGATTTCCAAGTTCTAACATATCACCGAGCACAACGATTTTTTTAGTAAATCCATCTAAACCATTCATTAAATGGAATGCTGCCTCCATAGCCGTCGGACTTGCATTATAAGCATCGTTGATAATTGTTAATCCACTATCCGTTTTTACAATCTCCATACGCATGCCCGTCATTTGAAGTGTTACTAAACCTTGTTTCATTTCTTCCCACGTCACCCCAAAATGTGTCGCAATTGCCATTGAAGCAAGTGTATTGTACACATTATGTTTTCCTAACACCGGTAGGTAGAATGAAATATTTTCATCTCTATTCATTTTAAAATGTGTCCCAGTTGCCTGTAATGTTACAGTCGTTGGATAGTAATCGTTGGCTCTTGCATCACCAAACGTAACTGTTTCTGCTGCTAAATTCATTTCAGGAACACGATTCGTTAATAACGGCTCATCTCCATTATATACGAACAAGCCACCTTCTTGTAACCCTGTAACAATTTCTAATTTCGCTTCAGCAATTGCCTCACGAGATCCTAAATCCATTAAATGTGCCTCACCAATATTCGTAATGATAGCTGCATTAGGACGAGCTAACTTAGATAAAAATTCAATCTCTCCTCGGCTTGACATACCCATTTCTAATACAGCTACTTCTGTATTTTCTTCTAAGTTTAAAATAGTGAGAGGTAACCCAATATGGTTATTGAAATTTCCTTCTGTTTTTTGAACTTTGAACTTAGTCGCGAGAATACTTGTCACAATATCTTTCGTGGATGTTTTACCGTTACTACCTGTCACACCAACAACTTTAACATCCAATTGATCGCGATAGTTTTTCGCTAACATTTGCAGTGCAGATAGCGTATCTTCTACAAAAATAACCGGAAGATTCTCGGGTGGATTTGCTACATCTTTCATCCATAATGTAGCTACAGCTCCATTTTCAACTGCTTTATCTACAAAAGCATGTCCATCGAAACGCTCCCCTTGAATCGGAACATATAAGTTTCCTTTTTCAATTTTTCTCGTATCAATAGACACGCCTTGAATAATAGTTCCCTCATATTGCTCTGCTAATCCAGTACCATTTACCATCTGTTCTACTTGCTTTAACATTCGCTTTATCATATAGAAACGCTCCTTACATAGAGGAAGCACTATTCCTACGAATAGTGCTTCCTCCTTTTTTTGTTAGATTGTATATTTAATTTTTTGTTTTTCTTCGTGACGTTCAATCGCTAAACGAATTAGCTCTTCGATTAACTCTGGATACGGTAACCCAGTATGTTGCCATAATAGAGGGAACATACTAAACGGTGTAAATCCTGGCATAGTGTTTACTTCGTTAATATACACTTCTCCGTCTTTCGTTAAGAAGAAATCAGCTCGCGTTAAGCCTGCACCATCTAATGATTGGAACGCAATAATTGCATCACGCTTAATCACATCAGATTCTTCTTCTGTCATTTCAGCTGGAATAATTAACGCCGTATCACCATCGATATATTTCGACTTATAATCATAGAAGTCCTTTTTCGGAACGATTTCACCTACAACTGAACATTTCGGCTCATCATTACCTAGTACCCCCACTTCTACTTCACGACCTACAATATTTTCTTCTACAATAATTTTGCGATCAAATTGGAATGCCTCTACAAATGCATTCTCAAGTTCTTCACGATTTTTACACTTATTAATACCAACACTTGAACCAAGGTTTGCTGGTTTTACGAAACAAGGATATCCTAACTTATCTTCTACTTTAGAATAAGCTTCCTCACGATTTTTTTCCCATGCACTGCGAATGAAAGACGCATATTTTGCTTGTTTTAAACCAGCCTCTGCAAAGATGTTTTTCATAACAACTTTATCCATACCAGCAGATGATGCTAGAACACCATTTCCTACATAAGGAATATTCATCAATTCTAATAGTCCTTGAACCGTTCCATCTTCACCGTTTGGTCCATGTAGTAATGGGAAAATAACGTCAATAGCGTTTTCCTCAGAAGCTGCAGATGGAATAATCTCTGTACTTAATGATAACGGAGAAATCGCATTTTCTGCACTACTCATTTTTAAAGCTTCAACATCTGTTACTTCGCCTTCAATACGCTCACCACGTACCCATTGACCTTGTTCTGTAATATAAATTGGATGAATCTCGAATTTATCTTGATTTAACGCTTTAATAGCAGCAAGAGCCGTCTGTAACGAAACTTGATGCTCAGCTGATTTTCCACCATATAATAAACCTAATTTAATTTTTGTCACTGAAATCACCCTAACCAATTGTTTTCATTTTTCTATTTTAGCACTTTTTATAAAAATAGGTAGTTCCTATTTGAAATAAAATGTAACTTCCACAAATAATTAAATGACACCACTTATTGGTTTTCTACACTTTTTCTATTCCACTACTATACAAAGGTGAATTTTAAAATGAAATGGTAATCCTATCTAGTTATGTACCTAAAATATGTAGAAATCCCCTTTTTTGTGTATGTCACCTATTTACTAAGAAGATTGTTTGGTTAGTGTATCTTTTTGCCTTTGCTCAACAAGGCGATCTAAAGAAATATATACAATACCTGCAACTACACATCCTACAGCTAAAATTGTAAATAGAAAGTGGCCAAGTAATCGATCTAATAAAAACCCCCCCAAAAGTGGACCAAATGCGCTTCCTGTAATCCACTGCAAACTTGCAGCGCCCATATAAGTCCCTCTCAAATGCTCAGGGGCCAAATTTGCTACAAATGTCATCTGTACAGGCGACATAATCATCTCACCTAACGTATATATAGCATAAACGAACAGTAGTGTTATTAAAATAACTGTAGCATTTGTATTAAACTCTCCAAACCACTTCGGTAACCACCCTATAAAAAATAATCCAATCCCGAACAAACATGCACCATATAACATCGTCTTCCCGACTGGTTTATCCGTAGCCCATTTTGAAATTTGAAATTGGAATAAAACAACTAATAGTCCGTTTAACGCCATTAAATATGGATATGGATTATTCGTTCCAAAAATACGCTTCATTTCATTATCAAAATGTAGTGGCAACATGCCTTCGGTTTGAGAAAAACCCATCGAAATGATAATACCTGCTAATAAGTAAATCATTAATGCCTTATCTCGCATTACAATTTTCCAAACTGCCCCAGATTCCTTTTCTTTATGTTCTTCCTTATCTATCCTCTTTGGCATCGTCTCTTGAATAAGAAGTAATACAAGTAACGCATAAAATAGCATTGTAGAAGAGGCAATAATAAACACAAGATTCTTTGACAACACAACTACTGATGCTCCCATTATCGGACCAATCGCAGCACCTATATTGTGTCCCATTCGTAATAAACCATATGCCTCTGTTCTTTTTTCTGGTGCCGTTACATCTGCGACCATAGCTGATGCAGCTGGGTGAAATAAAGAATTACTCAACCCTAAAAAAATAGATAAAATTGCATATGGAATAAACCCTTCTATAAATAGAAAACCGAGCATTAATAATGCATTACTTGCCATAGAAAATATCATAATCGGTTTTCTTCCATATATGTCAGCAATTCTTCCTCCTATAAGTGATCCAAAGCTTGCAGCAATTGGAGAAAGCGCCATAATAACCCCAACTTCCAACAACGAATCTACCTTATCTTTTAAATATAATGCAAAAAAAGGCATTAACATCATCATTGCAATTCCATTTAACGTCTCTCCAATAAATCGAATCCATACGTTACGGTCCATCTCCCTTAACTCACGCCACGTATTTTTCATCATTTCACCCCTTTAGTTAGCCAACAATTATCTTATAATAAGTTCAGAAAAATGTAAATTTTCAAATATAAAAATCCATTCTAACAGAATTAGAATGGATTTTTTTCGCTTATAAATTCGCAACATCTTCTTCTTTTTTACTATTATTTAAAGCACTATGTTTTCGGCTATATAAGAAGTAAACCGCTATACCAATAACCATCCATATCCCAAAACTAATCCATGCTGTCCCCGATAATTGAAGCATTAAGTATAAACAGAAAATCACTGTTAATGCTGGTAAAAATGGTACAAGCGGAGCCTTAAATGCCCTTGGTAAGTCTGGATGGGTTCTTCTCATTACAATTACCGCAACAGCTACGAGTGCAAATGCTGACAATGTCCCCATGTTTACAAGATGTGCTAAAACATTTAAATCTATTAATCCTGAAATCAGTGCCGCAATAATTCCCGTTGTCCATGTATTTAAAAATGGCGTTTTAAATTTCGGATGAACTTTAGCAAGACGCTTCGGCAGTAAACCATCTCGGCTCATCGCATAAGAAACACGAACTTGTCCATACATCATAACTAGCATTACTGTTGTAATTCCTGTAATTGCTCCTACTGAAATTACTCCAGCTAAGCCATCTTGTCCAATAAATTGAAGTGCAAAAGCAACTGGATCTGATATATTTAACTGTCCGTATGGAACAATTCCTGTCAAAATAAGCGAAACAACGATATAAAGAACTGTACAAATTAATAACGATGCAATAATACCAATTGGTAAATCACGTTGCGGACGTTTCACTTCTTCTGCCGCTGTTGAAACTGCATCAAATCCTATAAATGCGAAGAATACTGTAGCCGCTCCAGCCATTACACCATCTAAACCAAACGGCATAAAAGGCGTCCAGTTTTCAGGTTTCACATAATTAAAACCAGCAAAGATAAAAATAAGAACAACTGCTATTTTAATAAATACCATAATGTTATTTACTCGTGCACTTTCACGAACACCCCTAGATAAAAGAACTGTCATCACTAAAATAATTAGAACTGCAGGTAGATCAATTATTCCACCCTTTCCTGTACCAGGAGCCGAGGAGAGAATAGTCGGAATGTGAATTCCAAACCCCTTTAATAAAGATTGAAAATATGCAGACCAACCGTTTGCTACAGCAGATGTAGCAAGTAAATATTCAAGCATTAGATCCCAGCCAATTAAAAATGCGAATACTTCTCCCATCGTCGCGTATGTATACGTATACACACTGCCCGATACAGGAACTGAAGAAGCAAATTCAGCATAACAAAATGCAGCAAAGGCACAAGCTAGCGCGGCAATCGCAAACGATAATATAATAGCTGGCCCAGAATGTTTCGCTGCCACAACACCCGTTAGAACAAAAATACCAGTTCCAACAATTGCTCCGATTCCAAGCATAGTTAAATCTAGCGCGCCCAATGTTCTTGCTAACGTTTTTTGCTTACTTTCTTGCATTAACTTTGCAATTGGCTTCTTTTGAAAAATTTGCTTCATCTTTCACTCCTCCAAGTTTTAAATTTTCTGAAAATTTTTAATTCGCTTTTTTATTTTACTCATTACGCTTTTCCTAGTCAATACTTTTGTCGAAACAAGTAGAAATTCTTCTGAATATGCACTATCCTTATCATTCTTTCTATATATCTTTCGACAACTCTTTTTGGTATTATTATACATGTCGATTCCACAAAAAAAGGCATGCTCCCTTATTGAGAGCATGCTTTTTTTACTTATTTCACAGTATATGAACCTTGTTCAATCCAGCTATACATATACTTTTCATCTTCTGTTTCATGTGCTTGTTTTACAATACGAAGCGGACGGAATGTGTCTATCATAACAGCTAATTCAAGTGTCTCTTTCTTCCCTATACTTGCCTCTGTTTTCCCCGGATGCGGCCCATGGGGAATCCCGCTCGGATGAAGTGTAATAGAACCTTCTTCCACACCTTTGCGACTCATAAAGTTTCCTTCTACATAGTAAAGAACTTCATCACTATTAACAT
The DNA here is from genome assembly GCF_022663675.1 of Bacillus cereus group sp. BfR-BA-01355. NCBI lineage: Bacteria > Bacillati > Bacillota > Bacilli > Caryophanales > Bacillaceae > Bacillus > Bacillus cereus group sp. BfR-BA-01355. Next base: position 3,415 of record NZ_JAKUFY010000094.1, on the reverse strand, counting down.
TACTATGATAATATGGTGCCGGAATTGACTCTGGATGATAATCGTATAAACGTGGTACGAAAGAGCAAATAACAAAATTATGCCCTTCAAATGTTTGATGTACTGGCGGCGGCTGATGAATGCGCCCTGTAATTGGTTCAAAATCCTCTACATTAAATACCCACGGATACAAATAGCCATCCCATCCAACAACATCTAACGGGTGGTGTCCTAAAACATGTTTGTGCATATAACCTCTTGATTTTGTCATTACGACAAAATCGCCTTTTTCATCATAGGTCTCTAATTTTTCTGGACCACGAAGATCTCTTTCACAAAACGGACTATGCTCTAACAATTGTCCGTATTCATTTCGATAACGACGCGGCGTTGTAATTTGGCTATTCGCCTCTACAACAAGAAACTTAGTCTCTCCTTCATCTGGAATAACACGATAAATCGTTCCAATTGGGATCGTTACATAGTCGCCTTTTCTATAGTGAATCGTTCCAAACATCGTTTCAATTTTCCCTGTTCCATAATGAACAAATAACATTTCATCGCCATCACCATTACGATAGAAATAATCCATTTTTTCTGTTGGGCTCACTACTCCAATTAACAAATCTTCATTTCCAAGTATGAAATTTCGTCCACTTATTGCATCACCACTTTTTTTATTTTCTTTCGTTCGGAAGTGGCGATGAGAAAGAGCAACATCCTCTTCATACTGCAACTGACAAGAATGCGATAATGCAGAATGACCTACTTCTGTTGGCATATAGTGATGATACAAAATAGACTGCGTACCAGAAAAACCTTTTGTTCCCATTACCTGTTCACGATAAAGCGATCCATCTTTTTTACGAAATTGTACATGTCGTTTATGAGGTAGTTCTCCCATGTGACGATAAAACATGCCCATCACTCGCTTCCTTTTCTTTTTTGATCGTATTACGTAGTGTACCTAAACCAGTAATCGACAGCTCTACAACATCTCCATCTTGTAGCCACTCTTCTGTACCAAGTTCTAAAATACAGCCTGTTCCTACTGTCCCAGAACCAATCACATCTCCTGGATATAACGTAACGTCCTCTGAAGCACGTTCAATCATTTCAGCAAATGTATAGTAAATATCTTGGAAGTTTCCCTTTGATAATAGTTTTCCATTTACATGAGCAGTCATTTCTAAATCATATCGATCACCATTACGATAAACATCTAATTCCTCTTTCGTAACAAGATGTGCTCCTAACGAAGTTGCAAAGTCCTTTCCTTTCGCTGGACCGAGACCTACTTTCATTTCTGTTGCTTGTAAGTCTCTCGCACTCCAGTCGTTCATAATACAATAACCAAAAATATATTCCTCTGCTTGCTCACGAGAAATATTTCGCCCTTCTTTTCCTATTACGCAAGCGATCTCCAACTCGTAATCAAGCTTTTTAGACTTTTTCGGACCAATTACAAAATCACCGGAACCAATTACAGCACGATGATTAGTAAAATAAAAGACCGGAATATCATACCATTCAGGCACAACATCTAGTCCTCTTCGTCCGCGAGCTGTTTTTACATGTTGTTCAAATGCGTAAAAATCTCGAATACTACTCGGATTAGGAAGAGCAGCTGTCAATTGTACTTCTTCTAAAGCATATATACCCTTATTTGGATTCTTAACATTCCTCACTACTTCTACATACTCATCAGCTTTCTCTAAAAAAGCCATCATAGAAGAAGGGATTCTCCCTTCACTAGCAAGATTCATATCTATTACTTTGTCACCTTCAAGCCATCCAGCCCGTATTTCTTTTGAAGGAAGACGAAATGTAACAAATTTCATCCTGATTCCTCCTTATAAAAATGAAATTTCCACCAGCAAAGGGACTTTTGCTGGTGGATACAAATCTTATAAGTTTCCGCGACGCTCTTGTTCTCTTTCAATTGATTCGAATAACGCTTTAAAGTTTCCTTCACCAAATCCACGAGAACCTTTACGTTGAATGATTTCAATAAATAAAGTCGGGCGATCTACAATTGGTTTCGTAAAGATTTGTAGTAAGTAACCTTCATCATCACGATCTACTAAGATCTTTAATTCTTTTAGCTTATCAATTTCTTCATCGATTTTTCCAACTCGTGCAGTTAACTCATCATAATAAGTATCAGGTGTATCTAAAAACTCCACCCCATTTGCACGAAGCGCTTCAACTGTTTTAACAATATCACTTGTTAATAAAGCAAGATGCTGTACACCAGCTCCATTATAGAATTCTAGATACTCTTGAATTTGTGACTTTCTCTTTCCGTCTGCTGGTTCGTTAATCGGAAACTTAATACGGCTTCCATTCGTCATAACTTTCGACATTAACGCCGAATACTCTGTACTAATATCGTCATCATCAAAATGAATCATTTGTTTAAAGCCCATGACATTCTCGTAATAACTAACCCACTCTTCCATTTTTTCAACATTACCAACTACATGATCGACAGCAATTAAACCAGACTCTTCAAATGGAATATTAAACTCTACCTTTTGGAATCCTGGCATAAATGCCCCTTTATAATTTTTACGCTCTACAAGCGTATGAATTGTATCACCATACGTACCAATAACTGCTTTTTTCAATGTACCGTCCTCATCTGTTAATTCCTCTGGTGGAGCAATTGCGACGGCACCACGTTTCACTGCTTCTGAGTATGCTTTATCAACATCATCAACAAGTAGTGCCACATCCTTCACGCCATCACCATGAGTCTTTACAAACTCTGCAATACGATTTTCACTACTTAAAGCTCCAGACACAACGAAACGCATATTTTTTTGCACAAGAACATAAGATACCTTTTCACGGTTTCCAGTTTCTAATCCAGAGTAAGCCACAATTTTGAATCCGAACGCTCTCGCAAGATAATAACTCGATTGCTTTGCATTCCCTACGTAAAATTCCAAATGATCTACATCACGTACTGGAAAAAAGTCCTCCATTTGTGCAGCTAGCGTATCCATAGATTTTTGTTTCATAATATCTTCATCCCCCTGTAAATAGATTAAATGGTCCATACTTAAAACCAACCGAAAACGCTTCCAACATAAATAAATAGAAATTAGTTAGCAAGCTAACAAATTCTGACCTTTAAAATTTTCTATCTTTTCTGTCAAATTCCTCTTTTTTTCTTACATATAAAATTCGACTTTTTTCTCTTTGAAATAAAGTGAAACTTTAATCAGTGGATTTTTGATTATTCGTTGAATCAAGTTGCAACCGCAGCGTCTAATTAGCCATGGATACTAAATAATGAGGTAACTTTAATACTTGAAGGTATATAAGAAGAAAATAAAAAAGACTCCAACATATTAACTACTTACTAATACGTTAGAGTCTTTATTTTTTTTGAATGATTGTATTTATATATATCATACTAATACACTTG
>NZ_JAKUFY010000093.1:0-21273 GCF_022663675.1 Bacillus cereus group sp. BfR-BA-01355 | reverse complement strand
CATACATTATCTTGAATCCTTACTTGTTAAACCATTTAATTGTTCATGACTCACAAACATCAACAATATATGAATGGTGTACTGATTCATAGAAGAGTACTATATAATGCAGTGATCCCTAAAAAGCGCAACTAAGCAACCTGAGTTCTATATTTATATGGACTCAGGTTGCTTAGTTGCGCACGGCAAATTTAACCTCATCTGCTTTGCGGAAGGAATATAAATGAAAGTATTCTGCCTTAAAGTGAATGAAGAAGTTTTCCATACAAGCTTTATCTCAACAGTTACCTCGTCGAGACATACTTGCCTTCAGCTGATTTTTTTTAAGTAATTGATTATATTGACGAGATGTATATTGAGACCCTTGATCACTATGTAAGAGGATTCCCGTTACATTTCGTTTTTTCTTTACCTTTTTAAGTGTATCTAACACAAGCTTTATTTCTCATTTGGTTTTGAAGCTTGAAAGTCTCTATTTAGATGGTTATCTAAAATCACATATGCCTATTTTTTTCCTAATTACGGCTTTGATGCCTAATTGATTCATCAATCTTTGTATGCGCTTATGATTCAAATGAAAGTTATAGGTAACTTTCATCCACACTTTCACTCTCTATTCAATGTTTAACTAAGAATTATACAAAAAGTCCTTTTCTCTACTTTACATACACATAGGCTTCATTTGCAGTTACATAGTATGTTGTGCCTTTACTGTTGTGTACTTTGTATTGTGGTGAACCATTAACAGATACTTTAGCATCAATCGTAAATCCAAGCCCTTCATCTACCGTTCCTGCTACATCTTTATCAGACCAGGAAGCAGAATCATAAAAACGAAGGTCGTCCACTTTAGAAACAACACGTTTTCCTACTACAGAACTTGAAGTAGTAGTTTGTTCCCCTTGATATTTAATGTAAGATGGGTTGTTATAAATCCATTGGTTACCACCAAGATTTAACCAATTCCCTTGTTTTCCCCATACTTGATATGCTTCTCCTTTATTTAATTGACGGATAACACCATGATTTGTTGATGGTCCACTTCTTAGGTTTACGTTAAATCCATCAATATAAGCTACTCCTGTTTCGCCTACAACGTTTTGAGATGGCTCTTGTGGTTTTGGTTTAACTGTAACTATTGCGCCTTCATACGCCTTTTGTACGTCCGCTCTGAATTGTGATTCTGATACACCATGACTGCGAAGGTAATCAATCGGATCTTCGTGGTCAGTTTCACCTAACTTGTAAGTGATATCTTTATGTGTCCATAAACCTTTGCTTGGATGAATCCCTCTATCTTTTAAAATCTTAGCTAATAGTTTTACATAACGTTCGTAAGAAGATTTAAATTTTTCTTGGTTACTAGTTTCAGAAAGTTCTACGTGAACAAATCTTTTATTTGCAGCTGGTCCAGCGCCATAAGCAACATATTTTGTATCGGCAATTTGGACTGTTTCGTTCCAATCTACAGCATAATGTACAAATGCATTTCTCCATGTTCTAGATTCATAATTTCTAATGTTAATCGCTGGTGCTTCTGGTGTTGCAGTACTATGTGCAACAACTCCCTCATAAGCGCCCACACCGTATCGATATGCTTGTTTCGGTAAGTCTTGGATAATTAGTACTCTATCGGCAAAAGAAGCCGTAGCAAACGAAAATAAGAGTAATAGAGTCATAAATAATGAGCTAAATAGTTTAATTGGTTTTTTCATTGTGTGTTTCCCCTTTTTGCCAAACAAAAAGAGCACCGTCTTTTGACAATGCTCTCCTTATGTAAGGCGTGTATTTTTTATTTGGTATTATGTTTTTCTTTTCGTGCATCACTTCTTTGGATCTTCGCTTGAATTTCGGATGCTACACTTTCTAATAACCATGCAGGAATCCATTTTTCCCAGCCAATTCTTGCACAGTTTGCTGCGAAACTATTAAAAATGTGGTAACTCAATCCACCGACTACCATGAAGAAAAAGAAATCAGGTAGTTTAAGAGCAATATCAAATAAATGTGCAATAGCTGGTAATGATAAAAGCACCACGGTTCTCGTGATGCCCTCAATTCCATATTGTGATGAGTATGTTCCGTCTAGCTTTGAAGCTTTACTACCCGTAATCCAGTCGAGCATGATAATCCAGCAATAGATCGATATCCAAATTAAGTTTGCTTTACCGTATAACAAATTAATTATTGTTCCTAATCCACCACCTATAGCACCACCTACTTTAAATTGAGTACTTGTAATAACATCGCTTATATTCAATGCCTTGATGAGCTCGTGAATTCTTTCCAAGTTCTCACCTCCTTTCAAATTTTAATCAAAATAAAAAAGCCTGCTGCAGCACGCTCAATTTCGATAAAGTTATATGTTCATTTTCTTCCACGCGTATTCTAGTGGTTCAGTACGTGGTGGTTTCATCACTGCTTTTTCAGTAGTTTTACTTTCGTTTCGGGAGAAATCAAACATAACCCCTTTGCGTATAGCAGTTGCTCTAACTCCTGTAATATACATGTTACTGATTTCTAATTTTGAGCCTTTGCGTATTTGTGGTTTACGTTGTACGGTTGGATACAGTGTTTTGGGTTGAATTATTATGCCTTTTATTGTCATAAAATCACCAGCCTTATTCTACTCTTAATGCGATGTTGTACTCTGAAAATGAACTCCATACACTTGAGTAGTAGGTGTTAAATAATTTATATTTCTGGACTTCTCCATCTTGAGAAATTTCAACGATATCGCCAGTTACATAATTTGAACCTCTATATGTGTAAAGGCCATCAAATTTTGCTCTTAATCCATCTATGTTATCTCCCATGAAAAATGATGTGAATATTATATTTCCTTCTAAAGAAGGTGCCTTTAAAAATACCTTATCCCAAATGAAAGTAGGAACAGAAACATTTTTTAATCCCTCATATATAAGTTTACTTCTAGCAGCCACCAGTGCTGAATAAGGGTCCCATTTTGGACAAACGCTCACCAATACACTAAAAGGAGAAGATATAGGTGTGAATTGTTCTTGTTGATATAGTTCATCTGGAATACCAAATAATCCTATTACAGTCTTCCCTTTTCGTTCTGGAAGATTATCATCGTTTTCATAAACACAGTAGATAACAATGTCTTTATCAACGTATAAATATAGATCCACCATAGCAATTGGTTTGCTAATAGTAGTAACATTAACGCTGTTAGTTGTTTTCCCTTGATGAAAACATAATGGATAGAACGAACCAGGTCCTCCGAAGGTAACATCCTTCTCTTTATCATATCGTTCAATTAATCTAAAGCTTGCATCAGTAACAGAATTAACAGAATCTCTTATATCAAAATAGGTATAATTACCTGCTATAATATCTTGGCTACTTGCATTAGCGGCATCAAATGGACGTAACTCTATATAATGGTTCTTCATACCGTCGTTACCGCTTGAGTACATGACATAAATTTTATCTTTTGATGGCGCATCAACATTTAATTGCTGCCATCCAGCCTTTTTCATTTCATCGATAATCTTCATAAAGACTTCTCTTCGCTCTAGTCTGTGTAACTTACAAATTTTATTTGTCATTCTGTATGTTCCTCCTTAACTTAAACGTATCGCTTTCATAGAAACATTAAAAGTAGAGGTTGCCACACCCCTATTTTCTATATAAAGATGTACCTTGTTTGTATGGTCTTTATCCTCGCAAGGAATGGATAAAATATCATACGTTCTTTTTTCGGATAAGCTTTTATAGATTTGATTCCCGTTCTCTTTTTGATCGTACATAAATAACATTGCTTCAACGTTCGAATCATTTGTAACTTGAATGGTTCGAAGATCATATTTATTACAACCTACATCCAGCGGAGTATATAGAGTTTTTCCTGGTTCAATTGTAATTTGTATATTCCTCTCAATAAGGATTGATGGTGTAATCTCACTTTCGGATGTATATCTATATAATTTCATTACAGTTCCCATATTGTATTCACCTCAATTGTGTTTTAGATGAATATTAAAATAAATCGGTTCGAATGCTAAGAAATTTGTATCCTTCACAACTTTTACCCAAAAATCACGCGTATCTTGTGCAGCAACTGAATCAATCTGTATTTCATTTGAATAGTTAGTACCATCTAATGAAATAAGTGCCCAGGTGTAACCGACTTTCTCCATGTACTGTTGAATGGATAGTTTTATATTTGTAGCAGCACCGATGTTATCATTTACGATTGTCATTTTTACAATACGCTCATTATTCACCATGTAACCTAAGTTCGTTGGATCCGTTGTATTTAATTCTTCGCTATTCATTTTGATTTGCAGGGATGAACCCATGCAATACATATCCCCACCGTAAAAGGTAGCGTGTTTCTTTGCTATCAGTTCGTTTTCCTCGTCATATATTTCTATGATTCCCTCGAACTCTAAAGAAGGAAGTAGAATATCAATGCCGGTATGAGCTGCAGCTACGATGTTAGTAGACAAGATATTATCTGCAGTATCTTTTAATACAACCTTATAATTTTCATATAGTTGACGCAGACGTAACATATTGCTTGTTGTCATAATAATTTTATTGATGTCTAGCGGTACAAATCCCTCTGCAGTTCCTCTTTTTAAAACAACACCAATTCTTTTTGCTGCCAATGAATCGTTATCCGCATAATCAAAAAATTTATCTGTCTTTGTGTAAAAGTCCCATTGATCTTCTTTACATATTGCCATCCACTCTTTATTGCTTTGTAAACTATTAGCGGAATAGGATTCAAGAAACTCCACTTTATTCTTTTCGTTTTGATAGATTAGTAAGCCACCTTCATCTCCTTCTTTTGTAGGAGCATAATCCGCAATAACTTGGATTACAAAGTTGTCTTGTGGTCTGTCAATTAATAGCATAACGTCTTTATCTACAGAATGATTCATACGTAGGAATCCTTTTTTTACAGCGTTGTTAAATGCATTTGATGGTGACATAAGCCATTTTGGATTTATGGTATCAAAATCATTTACAAAGATTTTTCCACTTTCCTTTTCGTATAGTGAGACCTTAGATTTTTTTTCCAATTCTAAATTTAAATAGTCTATTGCATATAGAAAAGTAAATCTTCCTGTATTACTTCCAGTTGCACGTATTGTCACTGTATGCTCCTTATTTTGTAAATTTAAATCTTCATAAACTACTGTAAACTTTGATGTATGAGCAGAAAGGTTAACGGTTCTAGAACTTCCATCAACCGTAACCAAAAGAAATGAGCTTTTTGGTACCTCGTCATGTCCCGTAATAATACGAAATCCTGAACCAAAGAATGTAAAAGATAACACTGAAGAAGGTACTTCAGAGGTCGCGTACCATGCATTTCCTGTTTCTGCATTTTCGTCACTACCCACAGCGAACCAGCCTTTCGAACCATTAAGGTTAACCCCCTTAAAAAAAGCCTCTATATTAGCTGGTTGACAATTTTTTCTTATCCAACCACTTTCGGGATTGGATAAAATCTTGCCGATGCTCATCATTTTCTACACTCCTTATCTTGTTTTTCTCCAGTTTGAATTTGTCCACCAAGATTGACGACTATGCCGCAGCCATAACTTAGGATCATTATTTTCTTTTTCGATAACTATTAATTCATCTGGTTTTTCTGTATCTAGTACTCTCTCCATTTTGAATAGTTCATTATCCTCTAGAACTGATTCTCTTTCTGGTGTACGTTCAAACCGTTCATATTTCTCTGTAACGCTTTCTAATTCATGTTCCCTATAAAATGTATCTACTTTGTTAGTTGTAGCTTCTATGCTAGTCTGTCGCTCTAATAATTCATGTTCACTAACGATTGCATATCGTTCAGATTCCCTTGCTGCATCTGCAGTTTCAATTACATCTGTATCTCTTGTTATAACTTCTTTATCAGCCAGCGTTGTATCAGAGATAATTCCGCCTTCAAATTCACGTATACCAATAAAAGCTTCTTGCTCTGTAATAAAAGCTTGTTGTGTATCCTGTTTATAAGAAACGTCTAATGATATGTGTTCAGCATTTAAAATAACTGGAACGATGTCAGAAGCTACTTCTGCAATTACTGCAGTTGTATGTTCTTTCATTGCTTTTTCAGATTCAATTGTTTTATCTAGCTTCATTTGCATCACATTTAATGATTTAGATGAATCATTAAATAAGGCAATACGTGTTTCTAGTTCTTTTTGAACACGGCCAAACAAATCGAATTCTGGAAGATATACGGGAATACCAAGGCCCTCAAATAAATCAAACTCTTCTATGGTAGCTTGTAATTCTTTTTCGGTTTTATTGGCAACTTCATCAGTATTTACATCAGTAATAAGTACGCGTTCTTTTAATCCGAATGAAGAAATTTCATCAACATGTGTAAGTACTGCAGTATCTTCTTTATCAGCTTGTTCCAGTTCAACTACAGTTGCTTGCAACTCATTTTTCACTTCTGCAAATGTAACGTCTGGCGATACGCCTTGTAATTCTTTGAAGATACGATGAGAATAATCTGCATCAGTAATGCCGGCATTTATTTCATGTAACCTTTCGGCTTCTTCTGTGACAATTGTGTGTATTTCGAATATGTTTTTCGATTTATTTGCATCGTCAGTTCCGGAAATATCTTTAACAGATAATACCCGTGAAGCATTTTTAACTTCTTGTCCTACCTCTACAGCCGCAGTAAATACATTTTCTTTATTTGCGAATTCTTGTTGATCGGCATAAACAGAATCAAGTGTTTCTACGATACGTTCAAATGTGTGTGTTGTATCTACATTCGCATACTGTTCTTTTGTTCTTGTAAATGATGCGGATTCATTTCTTTCAGAATCAAATATATTTATTTTCTTGCTTACGTCGTTACTTGCGATAACATCTGTAGCAAGTTCCTTTGTTCGAATAGAGTGATCCAGGTTAATTTGAGCTACATCTATGTCACGAATTAAATATGCGCTTTCAATATCTTCATAAGGAAGCAGGTCCACATTTTCAATTTCTTCTACACGATTCAACTCATATTGTTTAGCGATAGACGTTTCAACGTCTCTTTGCATACGAGCAAATAAATCATAATCCGGAAGATAAACCGGTATCCCCATACCATTGAATAAATCAAATTCTTCTATAATCCCTTTAACTTCTCGCTCTTTTGTACCAAATTCGAATTGTGCCGGAGCATGAAGAAGTATTTCTTTTTGCTGTATATCACCAGTTTCATTTTCGGCAATGGATACAGGTAATATATTTGGAACTGCAGTAGATAAAGTAACTTCTGCATGTGTAGCTTGTAGCTCCCTGGTAACAATATCGCTTGTTTCATTATGCATTGATACGGCTTCATAATTCGTTGTAACTCTATCGGCCATAAGATCATTATAAAAACCTTCACCATATACAATGCGCGCAACATTTACCCATTCCGGTAATACTTCTACACCTGCAGCGAATTCACGTAACTTACCTTTTAGTAAATCCTGCTGTATGATCGGCGCAACTTCATATTCATTCGTTATAAGATTTGTTACATCAGAAGCGTGTACCATTGCTTCTATCTCACTTGGTTTTTCGCTCTCTACCCCTTCGATATGGTTTATATCGAAAATTCGTCTATGTTGTGTTGATTCTTCTGCAGAAATTAGTTGAACAGAAATACTGTCCATTCGTTGCGAATGCTGCATTTCAATGTTGGCCACATTTATATTTCGATTTAAATCAGAATCAGTTGCATTTGAAATGTAGGCTTCTACCTCTATTTGTCGCAATGCATTCTCTACAACACCTGTTAAAATCCCTTTTGCTCTTACTTTTGTGGCAGTTATTCCTGCGTTATCTTCTTTAACAGCCTTATATCTCGCATAAGGAGCAATGCAAATTGGATAACCAACATCATTTTTGTTTTCTGTATTCGCTGGTGTAATAGAAAAAGAATAAACTTTTTCATTCCGATCTGGCCCAGAACCAACGACAACAACATGACTTTTTTCTTTGGTACATATAGAAGGGGAAGCAATAGAATAAACTTTTTCACTCATTCTTCTGCTACCCCCTTATGCTTAAATATCTTCTTTGTAGATCGCTAAACCAATTGGATTAAATGGTGTTGCTTTCGCTTGCGTCATAGGACAAACTGGCGTTGTCGGTAATGTATAACGATATAATTGAGCCATTTCATAAGCGCCTGTGATTTCAGAACCAATAACCGGTGCTTCGTTAAATGTAACGGTCTTATCCTCTGCATTGTATACATAATCTGTTTTTTCTACTTCTTTACATGAAATGAATAATCTTAACGTTTCGCCCTTTGGCTTATGTTCTAAATGAAATACTTTACGATGGCCATCGCCTTGACCAAGTACTTCATCTACAACTGTTTTTTCAATTTCTAATTCATCAGCTTGCTGGATATTCTTTGGATGAACTGCATAAACATCATCTAGTTTTCCAACATATCCATCGTTTGGATGAACAATATAAATTTGAGATAAATGATATTTACCACTATAAACCGATGGATTAAAGCGTCCTTGTCCACTATCTACTGACATATCATGAGTAATGAAAGCTAGATAATGATGTTGGTACATGGCTCCTGTGCTTGATTGTGATAATTGAACCGTTTCGTTTCCGTTTGATGTATCAGAACCGTAATCAAGTGGCGCATTACCGATTTTCTTATTTGGCGAATATACAAATTGGTCGCCTGGTCTGCAGCCACTTAAAATAATCATGTTTTTTCTTGGTGCAACATCGAATGTATATAATTTCCCGATATACAACGGAACAAATAATGCACGAACTGGATTTGGTGTTGGATCTACACGCATAAACATAATTAAGCGGTCCTTGTTTGCGTTCCCATACAGATAAACAACAGAGTCGCGATTTAATTCTTTAGAGAAACGCTGCTCCGGTGTAAAACTAATTGATGTATAAGGGGATGGGTTCACAAAATTAATCGTAGAATATACTTCGCCCATAATACTTTCCATCTTTTGTACATCGAAACTTGTTTTTGCCGTTAATGTATCCAGTGTTCCGTCTGCTTTTGGTAATAAGAAATAAATACCGCTAATCTTAATTGTTGTATCTGCAGCAGGTGCGGTTTTAAATACAATTTCCGTTTCAGTGAACGAATACTCGCTAGGGTCAACAATAGTATTATCCTTGTAAACTACGGTCCTACTTTCGTCAAAGTTAGGGAATGGCAATGCGAAGTTCTTTTTCGTTCCATTTCCTTTTCCTAATTCCCCTAATTTATCACCGGAAAGGATCTCTTTTTCAATAAAGTATCGATTGAAAGTAAATAGTAGCATGTCATTGTTTGGCTCGTATGTGTTGGTAGCTAATCTATATTCGCATGTTACTTTATCGCCTTTTGCAATAGCGGTAGTAAATGTTACTTTTCCTGTAGTTGCATCCACCTTATATTTACTCTTCTCTTGTTCAAATCCATTTACATATACAATGACAGAAGGGCCAAGAACAGGAGAAACAGGGATAGAGAAGTCTTTCTTCACTCCATCCCCCATCCCTAATTTACCTAGTGGAGAATCTGCAGAAATAAACCGGCTATCAGTGAAATCAGAATCAGCAGTGTCATACGCATTTGCTATGCCGAATCTTCTGCGTTCTCCATCGCTTCCTAACGATTCAAACAACCTTACATCAATAAATTTTGAAATGCCGCTCTTAATTTGGAAGAATAGCGTTCGTTTCCAACCGTTATCAGCAAATAGTTTTTCTAATTCTTGCGGTAATGTTTGTAAATATACGACTTTATCAAACCACATATATGTACACTCCTTTATACTGTTTTCTCAAAAATACCTAATCCAGCAGGACGATACGCCGTAGAAGGTCTTTTTGTAATTGGTGAAATAGCATCTACATTAAAGAATTTGTAAATGTCGTGTGAATCTGGACAAGTATTCTTTCTAACTTTTAATCTATCGCCATTTAATAAACCTAGTGGAGATAACAGAATCATATAAGGTAAATACCCACGGACACCTTCGTCTGGATGAACAATATAAGCACGAGAAGTATGTACTTTATTGCTATAAACAGACGGGTTAAATTGATATTTGTACTCGTCATTATCCTGCGATTGCCATGCTAGTGAATATTGACCGCCATCTTTACCAACGCGATCTGGTGGCATTGCATTAGGTGCTACATTCCAAGCAATAAAATGAGCCTGGTACCTTGCTCCTAATCTTGAACGTTTAATAATTACGTTATCAATACCATTACCAGGGGAACGTGGATAAGACTTCATGACAGGCATGTAGTTTTCTACATTTCTATATGGTTTCGTGTCGTTAAAATCGAATTTATGTGATGCTTCTTCATTACCTGTATCAAAAGCTGTTCCTGCCCATAATGCATCACCTAATGTATCATCATTAGCGTAACTTTCTAATTGGCCCATATAAAGCGGTGTAACTGGAACTACGTTGTTTTCAAAGGCTGGTGTATTATCAGCTTGTATTAATAAAACAACACGGCTTTCATCAACTTGGCCATTAATCCGGACCAATGAATCTGGCCACCAATTTGTTTGAGCATCGATACCTTGTAAATTCGTATTTCGTAATGTTACTTTCACCCAAGGGGACATCATGACTTGTGTCTCTGCTTCATCATAAGAGTAAACTTTATATGTACCGCCACCACTTGGATTTGTCTTTAGAGTAATTCCTATCTTAGTTAATTCCACATCTAATAATATTTTTTCAAATTTGTTAGATTCATAAGGAAGAACCAGTACACCTTCATCAGCAACGCTTGGTTCTTTTTCAATCATGTAAACATAAAAACAAGAACGATCCCTACCGCTTTCTAGACGTTTTTTACCGTCTTCGGCAAAAGCTTTCTTTCCTTCTTCATTTGTGAAGTTGTATTTAATCTCTGACTTTTTAAGTGACCATTTTGAAATTTGAGCAATTCCATAAATAGAACCGCTATTGTTCTTCACTAGCATGTGCTTACTCATGCCGAATTCAAATTTTGTATCATCGTCGGATTTTATATCTAAATCCGGATAAACGGCTCTGAAAAACGATTTTACTTTCTTCCATCCATTAGCGATTACCAATTTAACAATTTCGTCTTGGAATTCACCTTCTGTATACATTTTTTCAACGTATGCCATCTATTTCACGCTCCTAATCTCTTAATAGTTGGTAATTAAGCCATATAGCTTTTTTCTCTGCAGATGCATTGTGGTATTCAAACTTTAGTTCTGCATTAGCAGGTATAGGTTTTACAATGGAGAAATTAAATCCCTCCGGAACATCTTTTACATAAACCTCTTTAAATACTTGTTGGCCATTAATAAATAAATTCCAGTAGTCCGAATCACTGTAATGTGAAGCGGCAACAGAAAAAGCAATCATTTCTGTTTCGAATGGTAATGAAAACTTATCTACATGAATTTCATCATGTATACCAACTCTTCGCCCTTGTATAAATGGCTCTGTTTTTGTTGGGAAGTAAGGTGCATCGAATCTTCCACCAGCCATATAGGTAACAGCAAAACTCATCAATACGCCCCCTTATCTTAAAAAGTGCAATTCAAACCAAACTGTTTTATCAAGAATTCCTTGGTTATGGAATCGAAATACAATTGTGTCTCCTGCTTTAACTGCTTTATAAACCATAAAGTGCATCCCTTCCGGAAGCCGCTTTGTATAAATATCTTGGCAAACGGTTTGCCCGTTTACGATTAAATCCCATTTATCATCTAATTCGTAAATGGAAGAACTAACACTAATTGCGTAAATCTCCATATCTGCAGGTAATGTATATTTCACTTCATCTGTTTTAAATGATGTGGAATCCATAATGAAACCTGGTATGAATGGTTCTGTTTTAGTTGGATGAAAAGGTGGATCTAATCGGCCACCGGCTAAATAGGTTGTTTCAAACAAGAGCAATCACCCTTTTCTTGTATTAAAAAATTCCCGTGCATCATTACGACACATCGGGAATTGGTAAATCAGATAGTATACCGTTACCTTTATTAAGGAGTCTCGGCTGCACACGCTCTAATTGCTTTTGTGCATTGTATATTAATTGTATCTCCATCTCTTTTCCGGTTACTTTATGAGAGATAAGAACCTTTTCTAGCATACCTTGTGAATTAAAGGCTAAATCATAGTGTAAATATTTATCTCCATCAACTGCAGACAAACGAGCACCATCACGAATAAGGGTATAGCCTTCTGTCATACCTTCTTTAAATACATCGTTCGGGTCATTTCCAGGCATTGGTTTACCGCCGTTATATATTTGCCTGTCAATCAACCCTTTCATTAGATACATAATCGGATCATATAAATTCTTTTGCATTATCATAAGATCACCCCTAATTTACCCTTGTGACAGCCCAAGTTTTCGCTGGGCGTTTGATATAATACCCAGTTGATTCATCTATATTTACTCGTTTAAATGTTAAATCGGGTAAAGAACCATAATCGTATAAAATATTATTTTGTGTATCTAATACTTGTATCCGTCCGGTAAGCCATCTTAAAGGAGTCCGTACCCCTTCGAAAACAATCATGTTTGCACCGTATTCGAGTGGTATATCAACGTATGTAGGATTATTTCGTATAAAGTAATTTTCCTCTATTAACTTATCATTGCAATAAATATTTAATAAGTCGCCATCTTCATAATCATAGTCCCAAAGTTTTAATCGTAATGTATCTACATTTACTGTAATACCAGTTATATCTGTATATGGAGCAGGTTCATACCCATAGTTAACAGTTAAATCTAAAGTTTGATAGAATCCATCATCTGCAGAAATCATTGTATTAATCCCTTTGACAAAGTAATTCCACTGTTGACCAGAATCTCTATTGTAAACAGAAATAACATCGAATAATTGAATCCTTGGATCCCCAACAACTGCAACCGTTAATGTTCGGAACTTCTGGATTGCTTTTAAATGATATGCTGCAGCAACCGCTCTTCTTGCAAAGAATGTTGTTGCCCAGGGCACTTCTATCATTTCCTCTCGTAAATCACCCTGCGATACATTTTTTAATAGAAACGAATTAAGAAATCCGTTTGCGTAATCTCCACATTTAACAACAATACTATTACTTATATCCTGATCAGTTAGCTGCATATCTAAAGAGATAAGGTTTTCCCCTTCTCTAAAACTAAACTTTGCAGGTTCATTAATTGCATAGTCTGGCATTTTCATAAATGTACAACTTCCGTCTGGTTCGTGTTTAATATAGTGGAATGTCGTATCTATAATATCTCGAACAATTTCATCCCATTTTTGAAATCTCTTACCGGTTGCTCCTTCTACAATCCAGCTCTGATTGGTTCCAGGAATATTTACTCTGTTACCGTGCAATGTAACTCCTGCTTTTTCAAAGAAGAACTTCACAACATCATAAACATTACCGGTAGGTGCAACAATTTCATCTGATCCAGGTGTTGGGATTACTGATTTATGTAAAACCTTCTTATAGGATGTAGTGCAGGTTACTGAAATCGTGCCGCTTTCGGCATTTACCTTCACATCAGATACAAAACCATGTATATAAGGTAATGCTTCCTCACCGTAGCCAATAGACACTTTAAATTCAGTCTGCGGATATAGCTGGTTTGTATTTGTTACCTCACTGTTATAAAACCATTCTGAAATAGAAGAGAACTTCCCATACCAGTTGTCAGGAGCCATTTGACCGTATTCATTTGCAAAGGTAATAGTAAATGTACTAGCAAACTGATCTGCGTTCTCCTGCACTTCTAAGCCTATTACACGATGTTGTATTTGTACGTAAGAAGAAGAGTCTCTTCTTTTCATATAAACAATTAAATTAGGGGAGTTATTCCCAACTTGGAAATAGCTCCCCAACATTCTAATTAAAGAAATAGATCCTTCTCTCACATTCCATCAACTCCTACTCCTGCTTGTGACATGGACATTAATTTACATTTTGCTATGACTAACGTTCCTTTTCGTATTGCATCTACTTCATTCGGCGGAATTATACCCCCGTAGGTACCGTAATCACCAGTAATAATATGAGGACGGTATATTTCCCTCATGAAATCACGCCAATAACTGATATCTTTAAATAGTACAGTGAATTCTACTTCACAACCTTTGCTACCTGCACTTTGAGAACGCGGGTATCCATGCATGACATTATGTAATTTTAAGCCATCTAGTGATTTTGGTAATTTTGTTTGTTCAATCTTTTCGATATTAGGTACATGCCCAAATGCATAGTAATGTACGTCGCGTATATATGCTATGTCAGAGGAACCATAGCCACTTGTTGTGAATTCAATTGTTTGTGGCCCTGCACCTACAAAGATTTCTCTTGCTTCCCAGTCATAAGGTCCTCTTGCTCTAAATCTCTCAATACCATTTACCCGAACAATAAAGTACTTATCTGGTAACATGCCATCAGAACCAATAGGAACCTGGGACAAAAACGAAAAGTTATATGTCCCTGGCCATGAGAAATCAATGGTATATTGTATTGTGTTTTTTACTTCTGCAGCCTTTCCTAAGAGATGGTATGAACCACCTCTTCTATGCAATGTTTTTAATATACTCATACATTTCGCACCGCCATTCCCATTAGATCATCAGCAACTACGTTTTGTAGCAGCTTTCTCATTTTTACAAAGTCATCTGCAGATTGTAGTTTTTCAACAGAGACTTTAAATGTAGCATTTTGAATTGATACGCCTTTATCTGTTTTCTTCTCAACGTGGGTTTGTCCAGCAAATGGATGTGCAGTTTTACCGATTAGATCAGCAGAACGTGCTCCCATTTGTCCAATTTGATTAGATACATCGGTTACTAGTTTCATTGGTTTAGGTGGAACAACAGCTTTATTTAATAGTTCAGAAGCTTTGTCTACGGC
Source organism: Bacillus cereus group sp. BfR-BA-01355 (assembly GCF_022663675.1). NCBI lineage: Bacteria > Bacillati > Bacillota > Bacilli > Caryophanales > Bacillaceae > Bacillus > Bacillus cereus group sp. BfR-BA-01355. The sequence goes on along the minus strand of NZ_JAKUFY010000093.1, from coordinate 6,367 downwards.
AGGAATCATTTTTTCCATCCCTACACCAAGACCTTCTGTAATATAGCCCCCGTATTCCATCATTAACCGGGATGGGCTTCGGATACCAAAGAACTTTAATACGGCTTTAGGTATTCCCGAAACAACTCCTTTAGCTTTTTTTATAAGCCAATCTGCCATACCGGACATACCTTCACCAATACCAGCAATAATATCTTTTCCCCAGCTAACTGCATCTTTTGCTACATTTTTTACTATAGAACCAACCTTACTAAATACATCTTTTACAGTATCTACAACCCCTGTAAATGCACCAGTGATTGCTTTCTTTATAGTTTTAAAATTACTAACAATAAATTCTTTTATACCGCCAACAACATCGGTTATTGTGTTATATAATTTGTTGAAATTAGTAATTACAAACCCAACAAATTCACGAACTGCATTAATGATGGTAAACTTTATAAAATTCCAAGCTGATTGAATCACATTTTTAATTGTGTTCATAACACTAGAAATTGTATCTTTAATAGATTCCCAAGAAGATTTCACAAAATCTTTTAAGAATTTTAATACTGTAGTAAAGGTTGATTTAATTACGTCCCAGGCTTTTTTTACAATTTCCTTAATCGTGTTAAAAACACTGGATATTGTATTTTTCATTTTTTCGAATTCGGTTTTTACGTACTGCTTTATTATTGCTAAAGCCATAGAGAAAATTCTTTTAATAGCATTCCATCCAGTAGAGAAAATTTTCTTCCAGGTGTTAACTGCCTTTTGGACACTATTCTTAATGAATTTCCATGTGCCATCTACAATTTTTTTTAAACCGCTTAATGCTAGATTAAAAACAAATTTAATGGCATTCCATCCAAACTCGAAAATGTTTTTCCAAATTTTAATGTTGTATTCGATTCTTTGTTTTATATATTTCCAAGCTTCTTCTAAGACTTTACCCAAAAATGATGAAGCAGATTTGAAAAGTTTTTTTGTACCATTCCAAAATCCAGAGAAGAACTTACCTAAGCCATTCCATGCCTTTTTTGCACCTTTTACGGTTGCGTCCCAAGCTTTAGAACAGACATCGCCAATCCATTTAACTGCTTTCTTGGTGTATTTTACGATGTCATCCCAGTTTTTATAAATTAGATATACTAATCCTACAATTGCTAGTATGGCAATCGTCCAGGGATTCATCAGTAAAGTCATCATGGATCGGCCCAACAGCGCTAGAGCTTTCCCGATTCCACCAAACATACCGATAAGTTTAGGGCCGACTTTAAGAATGCCTGTAAATAGCATTGGTACTTTAGTAAGTATTGGTACTAGGAATCTTAATGAACCAACAAATGCTCCAACTCCACTTGTCATAAAGCCCATCATGGCGACTAATGGTCCTAATACAGCGACCATACCTAAAATTGCTACAATACCAATTTGAATTGGCTTAGGCATAGAACTAAATGCTTTTGCAGCAACTTCTACCGCTTTAATAATTGGAGGAAGTGCTACTTCTGCAATATCTAAAATAGCTTGTCCTAATGGTTCTAAAGATGCCATTGTAGTACGCATTAACTTTTGCCAACGAACACCAAAAGCTTCTTGCTGTGTCTTCTGCATTTTTCCCATTGTGCCCTCGACATCGCCTAACGCACCATTTGCATTATTAAGACCTAATACAGCTTGAGCACCCATGTCTTCCCATTTTGTACCGAATACAGCAACACCAAGTTGGTTTGCTTTTACTTTATCGTCCATCTTACTTAAATCACCTAAGACGGCATTAAACACATCTGCAGAAGTTCCTTTACCTTTGTTGAAGTTATCCCAGACCTTTTGCGTTTGGGGTGACATTTCAGCAAAGGCATCAGATACACCCTTAGAACCATCCTGTACCCGAATACCGAACTCTTTTACAAGGTCGTTAATGTAATCGAGATTATAACTGCCATCACGAGTCCCGTTTGCCATAATGGTAAACATCTCGTTAGCAGAGAAGCCGGCTTGTTTGTACAATGGCGCATATTCGGCCACATTATCAAACATTTCATTTGAATAGTTCAAACCTTCTTGTCCACCAGCAGCAAATAAATCGAATGCTTCCTTTGAAGAAATACCAAACTGATTCATTAACTGCCCTGCACCACGAGTTACTTCATTGATATCAGAATCAAATGTTTTACCCAATGTCATAGCGCTTTTTGTAGCTTCTTCTAATTCTTCATGAGGAACGTCTTTCATATTTTGATACACTTTTATAAGAGACTGATCCACTTCTTCAATACTTTGGCCAAATCCATCTTTCCAAGTTTCTTTTGCGATTTTACCAAGGTTTTCAGCACCTTTTTCAGTAAGACCTAAAGAAGATTGGATGTTTCTTTGAGAAGTATCGAAATCAGAAGCCACTTTTACAGCGGCAGCACCGATACCAGCTAAAGGTAAGGAAACGCCCGTTGTCATGTTTGTACCAACATCTTTCATTTTGTTACCTACATGACTAATTGATTCCCCTGCCTTTTGGAATTTATCATGCATTCCGTTTGCAGTCTTTTGTACTCGATCTTCAAACTGTTGTAAATCTTTATAAGCGCCTTCTGCTTTAATACCAATCGTTCCGAACAGTTGGAACATTTCAGCTAACATTTACGCACCCCCTTCTGGGGCCGATAACCATTTTATTCTTCATCGTCGTCTTCCTGGAATTGAGCCATAATCTGCTCAACATGTGCTTCACACTCATCTTTCGTCCATACTTCACCCATTTCATAAGAAGACTCTTTATTGTCCTGGGTGTCAGTTAGTCCAAAGGCTTGAAGATAATCATTAAAAGTAGTACCTTCTTCAAGTTGACGAGTTTGAAAACCAATGAACGCCATCTTCTTCCACTCATTTAGTTCTTCTTGCTGCTCTTCTCGTGCAATTAGAGAAAACAGGTCCATTAAACGCGAATACGGTATAGATAAGACATAATCATCTGTCCATCCATACCGTTTTTGTATCTTATCGAAAGCACGTAACATATTTTGTTCTGCTTCCTCTAAATATTCATCTGAGTCTTCATTTACGCTAGGATTGGCGCTGCTGCTGATTGGCTCCATTTCTCGCTCTGAACTTTCACGAGTCCCTTGACCTGGTTGAAAAAAGTCATTAAGTCTTCACTTTCCAGTAATCCTTGAATAACAGAAACCATCGCTTCCGGAGGGAACTGTCTAAATTCTTCTGCTTTTACTTTTAATAAACTAGCAAAGAACTCTGTAAAATCATCCTCACAAGCAGGGATCATCGTTAGAACACGGAAAGCAAATTCTAATCCTTTTTGTTGCTGCTTCTCTTTAAGTGCAACTAATTGTGCTTGTTTTTCTTCTTCTGGAAGAGATTCTGCTGCTTTAGTAAGTTCATCCATTGCTTGCTTATCCTTACCGAAATCAGCGAAGTTAACTATTGCGCTGCGTCCAACCTTCGAAATAATCTTAGCGAATCGCCAAACGTCCGTTACATTTAATCGTCGCATTGTTACTTTTTCGCCTAAGATTGTAATTTCTGTACCGGTATTCATCATTTTTTCTAATATAGAAGTCATTTTGTCCGCTCCTTTTTTTGTATTCAGCTTGTTTTATGCATTAGAAAACCGACTACCATTTATGTGGTAGCCGGCGCTTTTTGTACTGTTGTTTTCTTTTTCTTTGGTAAATAGATTTCGTATGGTGGTGTAGTTGGTGCAGATTCACTGTAATGACCGATAAATTTACATTTCAAACCAACCGTTCCTTTACCGTCTTTAAGATCTACTTCAATAGAGGAAACTACCATTGCATTACGAATTACAAAAATAACTGGCAGCTCACTACCCGAAATCATACCAATGAGTGCAATATCATGATAATTTGAATCTGGAATATCATTTGAAGGTTTCATAATATCGTATTCTTCTTCAGTTGTACTATCTACCGTCATACCAGGTAAAGCTAACTGCAGGTTTTCTTTTGTGAACTCTACTAATGTAAGTTCTACATGTGGTTCATCTTTTAATAACCACTTACCGCGCACCATTTTACCTAGTACACCATCAATATCTGCATCATAATACTCACGATCAAAACCCACTTTAGTTCCGCCTGTAGTCGCTCCTACAAGCTCACCTAATTCTTTTACACTTTTAAATCCTTTGTACATGACACCAGGACCGATAACAAAATTATCTGTAGTCCCTTCACGGACACCATTAATTAATTTCCAGCTCATTTGTCCTACCCCCTAATACAAGTCCGTTCGCATGGTTCGGACAAGAAATTTTACATTTATATGAATGATAGATGGATCTTCATCTGGCACAGGGATACTACCTGCACGATGTATAGAAAGTATCCCATCATCTTTTAAACCGACTTCTCTATCTAGTAACTTCTCAATACGTGTAGCAATTGTATTTGCCTTATCATAATCCCCGTTATCACAATACACATCGAAATTTAGAATCATACGGTCTATAATTTCAACGTCATCCGGGTTGTTTGCTTCAATTCTTATAACTACATAAGGCATATTCATATCATCTTGTGCAGTTTGGAATGTAAGAGCAGGGCCTTTGTCATCGCCTTCACCATACTCCGATAGATTAGCTTTTATTATTTCATCGTTCTCTACAAGCATTCTAATAGCTGCAATAACGTTAGACATGTATTACCCTCCCATCATTCTTTTAAGTTCTCTACGTTCTTTTTCAAACGTTTTTAATAGGAATGGACGGGCTTCCATATGACTTGTACCAGTTTCAAGCCATATTGCTTTTTTTAAATCACTCCCTACTGCACCCAATACCTCTGATTGTGACCGTTTAACATTGTATTTAATCGAATTTAACAAGTCACCGGTACGAACAGCAGGAGCTTCACCTGGTTTAGAAGCAGTATATTTACGACTCGTATGAGGTATTTTGTATTGCTTACCGCTACGGCTGCCTGTGAGGTTCTTCTTAACTTGATTTTGCAAATGAATAGATGCTGCTGTGACCTTTTCAACACACATAGCATTAATATGTGTCTTTACTTGCTCCATATTGCTTGAGTACTCAATTTCTACTGAATTCGCCATATAGAATCATACCTTTTCGCAATAAATTTCAATGTGATGATTCATAAATGCAGGATTTCGTGGTTCTCCTTTTACTTCAAATGTATAATCAACGCCTATTTCTTCATTTTTGAAATGAATACGGTCGTTAGGTTTAATTTTGTAAGAAGCAGGTGCATATATCTTAAAGGTTGTATCGAAATTTTGTTTGTCACGCTTAAATCTCTCATTATCAGCAGCAGAATTAGTAGTTACACGACAAATCATATTCTCGTAAACTTCCCCTTCTATTTCTGCATAATTACCAGAGGATTGTTTCTTTCTCTCTTTTCGTTTTACAACTACTTCATGAATATATAAATCATCCATCTCACCATCGTCAAAGTACATACTCATGTGGCCATCACTGGCTTAACTCTTGCTCTAAAGCTTTTTAAACCATTGAGTATCTTATTGTTTGTTGCTGGTTCATCCAGCGTTTCTGGGCTAATCTGGTACGAATAATCGCCAATACTCTCCGATGTTTTCATACCTTTTCGTTGTAAGTTAGCACGAACTACTGCAGAAACAACCAAATCAATAATACATTTCTTCATAAGTACCTGCAGATCATCATAATCTTGTATCTTATATTCGAATTCATATAACTGATTTTCGGATAAACCATAAACAATCCGCCCATTTACAGTAATAGAATCGGTCATATCTTGTTTCGAACTAACATGAGTTACTTTTGCTATAGATTCAGCAGGGAAAGAAAGCCAAGCTAGTTTGCTTGTTTGAATGACTTCTTTCATTGGATTCTCCGGCTTAACCCTTAAATACTTCCTAACAATAACTGCATAGTAATCTATTAGTTCTTGAATAACCGTATCGGGCATTTTTTGCACATTTACGCGGCTTTTAACGTCCTGCAAGGTAATATTCATTATGTTTCTTTCTCCTTCTTATCGACTTCTTTTATAAGTTCAAAATGACCAGTACTTACTAAGTAATCTGCTTTTTCATTTGCAACTGTTTCTTCTTGGCCATTCTTAAACTTTTGTCCATAAGCGGTGTAAGTGCCACCGAATCGCAGCGTAACTACTTTCATAATTAACACCCCTTTCACGAATGTAAACTATTACATGAAAGTTTACATTCGTATTATTGGTTTTATTGGTTCTAACTCGTTTTCTATTAAAAACAAAAAAATAATAAAAAAGTATACATTCAAAACCCTAATAACAAAGGGTCTACTCCCATAAAAAATACGCCTGAAATTTAAGCTCCAAACGTATCCGGAATATTTGTTAGGATTGCTACTGCATCCATTTCT
>NZ_JAKUFY010000092.1:0-21331 GCF_022663675.1 Bacillus cereus group sp. BfR-BA-01355 | reverse complement strand
CACGAAATATCGATTTAGCTACAAAAAGAGGCTGTTCAAATATTGAACAGCCTCTCTCATATTAACGAGTTGGACCAGATACATCTTCTGATTTCAACGTATTATTTGCACCAAGAGAATGATACAACATCTTTCCATTTCCATTCACAGTTACAATATGTTCGTTGTTAAAACTTTTGAACTTCACAGATCCATCACCGTAACGAATATGATACTCTTCATATGTCGTTACTTTATATTTCGTATCACTTTGACGCTCTACATTACGAACTTCCATCGTTAATAAGTCTTCTGTAATTCCTTTTTTGTGTAAATACTGTATATAATCACGGTCTTCCTTATACGATTTCCCGCTCTTATCATAATTATTTTCAATTAAACTAAAATCATTTAATGAAATTGCACGTACGTTATCATAAATATGATTTTTTACAAATTCGCCCACCGCTGAACTTGATGTTTCTTTCGGGAATTTTAAGTAATAGGTGCTTTGGTCTCCAACTTTAACGCTTTCTGATTTAATTAAGCCAAACTCAGCATTTTTCTCTAAATGCACTTCTACCGTTTCATCTGTTGGTACAGGACCAAGTTTATAACTTCCGCGGCTTAACTTCCCACGCTTCTTACCATTCACAACTACATTTGCATCATTTTCATCAGAGGAAATTGTTACATAATTGCCTTCTAATGATAAATTTACATCTACCTTCGCACTTTTTTCATCTGCTAAATCTACTTCTTTTTCTGTTTCTAACTCAGTTAACTCTGACTTTGCTTTTGCCTTTACAACGTAAGAACCCGGAAAATATGGACCAATTTCTTTTGAAGTTTTGTCATTAGACAATTCTACTTCTTTCTTATCATTCACATATATTTCTGCATTCTTCGCAGTTGTACTTACATTCATATAATACGATTTCATGCTAAATTTATACTTCGGATATAAAAACCATTCTTTTCCGTCTTCTATAATTTGTCCATCTTTAAACGATGCTTTATCACTTGCTAGTTTTTGATCCACTGTCTCTCTTTGTAAATAAGACAGCAGCTCTTTATTATATGAAGGGTTGTCTTTTAAATAACGGATATATGCCTTAATATCCTCTGCCTTAATCTTTAAGCTCGGATCATCTACCTTTACAAACTCATCAATTGCATTCGCATCTTTCTTTTGAAACGCCTCAATCATAACGTTTACTTGTTTTTCCTTTGAAAACTTGCTTGCACCAAATTTATATGCTCCGAACAATATAGCAAAAATAACAAGAAAACCTAGCAGTAAAAATATGTTCTTCTTACTTTTCACCGGCTTTGTTTCCCGTTGTATTTCTGAACGAGAAGAAGCTGTTTGATCAGCTATTTCTTCTATCTTACTTCCACACTCTGGACAAAAATTTAAATGGTCTGCAACTTTTTCATTACATATTCCACAAAACTTCAAGCGATTCTCCCCCTTATTTTTTTACCAACTTCATCCCAGCAAACACTAATACGTAAGAAAGAATAAAGCTACCTACTATTAAATACATCGTGCTACTTTGAATCGATAATAGCGGACCAGAAATCCCCGTAAATTCCTTCATAATTTCCTTACTACCTGAAGCTTCGATTTGGATTTTTGCTAATCCATTTACACAAAGCATCATCACAGTATAAACCGCACTAAACATCGCAATTGTTACATATATATTTTTCATTGGATATTGAGCTAATTTCATTCCAGCTCTAAATAGTAAGATACATGGTATTAAAATTAATAAACCCCACCAATGCATGTAGGAATTGAAATCATCCATATATTTAATTTCTTTAGCAGAAGCACCATTAGCAATTGCCACATCTTTTAAAGACGTACCATTTAATGATATGCCTGATGTATATGATAAATGTAACGGCCCTTTTCCTCCTGGATAGTTCTGTATTTCTTTCTCCATGTTCGCCCATTCAATTGCAGTTGGAGCAAAGTGAGCCATATTCCACATATACGGTGTTGCTTCTAATGAAATTAATGCTTTATATGTTTTCTCAGGGAAATCAATTGGTCCCATTGATTTTGAACTACTAAATAAAATCGTAATAAGTATAATACCAAATGTAATGATTAATCCTTTTAAAACAGTCACTACACTATAATAAATAGATGCTGCATATGGAACACTTTGACTAATTGCGGAAAGCATACGATGTGGTCCCGCTGCAATACTCATGCCAATAAAGCTAAATAATAAACCAAATATAATACCGTACAACAAACTAATAATATGAGAATAACTAACATTAATTGTCATTGTTTCATAGAATTGAGAAATCGTCGTAGAAGAACTTGCTACAAAACTTATAACACATAAGAAAATTCCATATACAATACCGATAATACATGCTGTTACTAGCTTCTCACGCCAAACAATAGACGGGTTTTTTTTCTCTACAAAAAAGCCAATTCCACCTAATATAAGTGCTGGAATAGTTAATAAAATGAACAATGGGACATGAAGAATAAATGACATTATGTATGTACCACTTCCACTGACTTCAAGACCCGCTAAATGATACATTAAAATTAATGGCGCTATGCCAATGAAAGATTGATTAATGGTAGTCATATCCAGCATACCGTTCGTATTTGTAACCATCGTTCTCATTAAATCATTCATCGCTGCATCGATAATTAAACTACTAATCCAGCCAGCCAAAAACATGCATATAATTGCCAGACCACCACCAAGTAAGCCTTTTTTCAAAGCAATTCCAGATGAACCCACATTTAGTTGTACACCCTGGTCTGGTAATTTCGTTTTCATTTCTTTTTTCGTAATACCTACTAGTAAGGAATCGCCGCATTTCTCACAATATGTAGCAGTTTCTTTACTTTCCACTCCACAAGTTCGGCAATATTTTGAGTCTTTAGGCGCTAATATAATATGACTTGCTACACCACCTGTACTAGACCCATCATGCGTACAATAATTTGATACATCAGACTGTTCTAAACCACAAGTTTTACAATACATGTTCCTCACTCCTTACTTTGCTTCATACCACAAACTGGACAGAATATAGCTTCTGTTTCGATTTGTTCACTACATGAAGAACATGATTTATTTTCAACATTGTTTGTTTGAAGGAGTAACTCATTTTCTTTCCCGCACTGTCCACAAAATTTATCATTTAATGATAATGAGCCACCACAGCTACACTGCCCTTTCTGACCTTGATTCTGCAAATTAGCAATTTGCTTACGCATGTTATAAATAGCAATATCAAGCTCTTGTACCGGTTCTACAATTCCTTTCAATACCTCTATTCGAACTTCATCATTGCGCAGTTGCATATATGTAGTTTGACCAAGCTCCAACAAAATTTCAGTTTTCGCTTGTAACTTCTCCTGCGTAATTTTCTTTAGTTGTGCAACCTCTTGTGCAACTTGCAACTTCATCTTTCCTTGCTCAATTCCCTCTTGCAACTTGTTCATACCATTCCCAAACTTCGCTTGTAAATCTGACACAACTTCCCCTCCTATAAATATATAGTAATATACGAAATTAACATTTTATATATTACCATGATTTTCAAGTTATGTAATCCAAATTTCATTTTTTCTGTTTTGAGCATTTTTTGTTTATAATGGTAAAGGAAAGAAATATGTGTACGGAGGAATATTATGCTGCAACACTCAATTACGAAAGATGAAATTATGATGATTGCGAATGAGTTCGTTCAAGGACTAGATCCACAGCAAACAGCTGATCAGGAACATGTCGCTACAGCTCGGCACCTATATCGTAGTGGTGTTGTCTATAACGTTGACTTTGATGGTTATACACTATCAGGAACTGTAGATGCGGAAGGCAACGTATATAGCGTTCATATTCCGATTCGTAACGTCGCTGAAAGCTATTGTGATTGCTTCGCACCAACACAATGTGAGCATATGCTCGCTGTATTACTATCTGCAGCGTCTAGTTTTGGGCAAGTAGGAGATGTATTAACTTTATTTAAAAATAATACGAAACCTTCCCTTCCCCCTATTCGAACTGCAAGACAAGTATTACAATCATCAGCTTTTGAAGAAACTGACTATAAAAGTTGGGAATCATATTTTGAAAAAGAATATGATTCATTTAAAAAAGAACAAGCTCGGCTTACTTATAAACAAATGTATTTTCTTATGAGTATCTTTACAGATTTCTATACGAAACTTGAGCGGAAAGCTCCGCGTATCATTGCGATACATGAATTATTCAGGTTACACGCAGCACTTTACTGCTTTCAAAAATTATTAGAAGAAATTCAGGCATTCGAAGCAAACAAAACATATTCTTATCACCAACCTGTTAATGTCATTCGCCTATTTGTAGACAAAGTGGAATCCATCGTTCGGGACTTACAATCAGAAGCGATTCCTTCAGAGTCTGAAATAATTTTACAAGAAACAGCTCGTCTCGTTCATGAAGTATTCTTCTCTACCGACGCTTATACGCAAGAGCGATTTTTCATTTATCGTCACATATGGAGTGAACTTTTAAACAATAAAGAGAAAATACAAGAAGAAGAAAAACGAATCGATACGAAAATCAATCCACTATCTAAAGCGTTAGCGTCTTCTCATCTTCTCTTTTTAAATGACGAAGATCTACTAGCGATGGACTTACTAAAAAAACAGCCTGCTTCTGTTGTGAGTCTATACTTCTATTGGTTAGAAGAACTATTAAGTGCCATGCATTGGGATCGTGCAAAAAACTGGCTTTCCTTTACGTATAAACAAGTAAAGAAAACGATCCAAGATCACGAAAATACGATTTTCATAAAAGATGTCGTTCGGCTATTTGTAATCATGTATGAAACATATGCAACACATACAAATGAACAAGCTGGTTTCGAAATGATCTTACAAGAACTATTACCGTATAGTTTCACAAACTATGAACAGTACGTACTCGCGAAAAAACAGTATCGTACATGGGCAGAGCTTCATCTCCTATATGGATTTGAAGCAATTGAGCTGTTGAAAGAGCCACTGAAAGATATTGAAAAAGAAGCGCCAGAAGTGGCACTTCCTCTTTACCATCTTGCTGCTGTAGAGGCGATTGAAGAACGAAATCGTAAATCATATAAACGCGCAGTTCGTTACTTAAAGAAATTACGTACATTGTATAAACGATTAAAACGCACCGATGAATGGGATGCTTTCATTATTCACATCGCCAATCTCCATTCACGTCTGCGTGCACTACAAGAGGAATTACGGAAAGGAAAATTAATCGATGATCAATCAAACTGAAGTAACAATTAGGCTCCAGCATGTTAGTCAAGGTTGGTTCCTTTGGGGAGAAGATGACAGCGGTACTCCATTATCCGTAACAAGTTGGAAACGAAATGCATTCACATGGCACTCCACTTCTTTCTACGGTACTTCTCTAAAAGAAGCAACCTTCGAAGGAAAACAAGGTGTGCTCCTAACAAATGCACAAGCCTTTGAATACATTGCAAACAAACCGATGAATTCCTTTGCACATATGCAAATAAACGGACCTATTACAGCACTTACGAAAGATGCAAATGAATTATGGGACGCCTTTACGAGTGGTAGCTTCGTACCAGATATGAATCATTGGCCTAAACAGCCATCTTGGAAAGTTCAAAATACACCAATTGAAGATGATACATTAGCATCTCTTTTCTCAGCAGCAGTTAATGAAAGCATATTACAAGATAATCGCTCAAATGACGGCTGGGAAGATGCTAAAAGGCTATATGAACATTACGACTTTACGAAAAGACAATTGGAAACAGCACTACATGAAGAAGATTGGCTTCGAAAAATCGGTTATATTGAAGATGATCTTCCGTTTACAATCGGACTAAGACTACAAGAACCACAAGAAGAATTTGAAATGTGGAAGCTTGAAACAATTGTGACACCAAAGCGCGGGGCTCATCGCATATATGTATATGAAAACATCGATTCCTTACCGAAAAGATGGCACGATTACGAAGAACGGATTACAGAAACACAAGAAGGTTTTAGTAAGCTCATACCGTGGTTAAAAGAAGGAGATACATTCCGAAATGAGCTCTTTGAAACAGAAGCTTGGAACTTCTTAACAGATGCAAGCAACGAATTACTTGCAGCCGGCATTACAATTTTACTACCATCATGGTGGCAAAATTTAAAAGCAACAAAACCGAAATTACGTGTCCAGTTGAAGCAAAATACAGCACAAACACAATCGTTCTTCGGTATGAATACGCTCGTTAATTTTGACTGGCGCATTTCGACGAACGGCATTGATTTATCAGAAAGCGAATTTTTCGAGCTCGTTGAACAAAACAAACGTCTATTTAATATAAATGGTCAATGGATGCGACTAGATCCAGCCTTTATCGAAGAAGTAAGGAAACTCATGAACCGTGCCGATAAATACGGACTAGAGATGAAAGATGTCCTGCAGCAACATTTATCAAATACGGCTGAAACAGAAATTGTAGAAGATGATAGTCCGTTTACTGATATTGAAATCGAACTAGATGGATATTATGAGGAACTATTCCAAAAGCTGCTTCATATTGGAGATATTCCAAAGGTAGATGTCCCTACTTCACTAAACGCAACACTTCGTCCGTATCAACAACATGGTATTGAATGGTTATTATATTTACGAAAGCTTGGATTTGGAGCATTGCTAGCTGACGATATGGGACTCGGGAAAAGTATTCAAACAATCTCTTACTTACTATATATAAAAGAAAACAATCTCAAAACAGGCCCTGCATTAATCGTAGCGCCGACATCTGTTCTTGGAAATTGGCAAAAAGAATTTGAGCGTTTCGCACCGAATTTATGTGTCCAATTACATTACGGAAGTAATAGAGAGAAGGGCAATTCATTTGAAGATTTCCTTCAATCAGCAGATGTTGTATTAACATCTTATGCATTGGCTCAACTCGATGAGGAAGAACTGACTTCATTATGCTGGGATGCTGTTATTTTGGATGAAGCACAAAATATTAAGAACCCACATACGAAACAGTCGAAAGCAGTACGAAACTTGCAGGCAAATCACAAAATCGCTTTAACTGGTACACCAATGGAAAATCGCCTCGCTGAACTTTGGTCCATTTTCGACTTTATTAATCATGGATATCTCGGAAGCTTAGGACAATTCCAACGCCGCTTCGTCACACCGATTGAAAAAGATCGTGATGAAGGAAAAATCCAGCAAGTTCAACGGTTTATCTCACCATTTTTACTGCGCCGAACGAAGAAAGATCAAACAGTCGCATTAAATTTACCAGATAAACAAGAACAAAAAGCTTACTGTCCTCTTACTGGTGAACAAGCTTCCTTATATGAACAACTTGTTCAAGATACACTGCAAAATGTAGAAGGATTAAGCGGAATTGAAAGACGCGGCTTTATATTACTTATGTTGAACAAGCTAAAACAAATTTGTAATCATCCTGCTCTTTATTTAAAAGAAGAAGCACCACAAAATGTCGTTGAACGCTCTATGAAAACAAAAACGTTAATGGAGCTCATCGAAAATATAAAAGATCAAAATGAAAGTTGCCTCATCTTCACTCAGTACATCGGCATGGGAAACATGCTAAAACGTGTGCTAGAAGAACAATTTGGCCAGCGTGTCCTCTTCTTAAACGGTAGTGTACCGAAAAAAGATCGTGACAAGATGATTGAGGAGTTCCAAAACGGAACGTATGACATTTTCATCTTATCCTTAAAAGCTGGGGGAACAGGATTAAACTTAACTGCTGCCAACCATGTCATTCACTACGATCGTTGGTGGAATCCAGCTGTGGAAAATCAAGCAACAGACCGCGCATATCGCATTGGTCAAAAAAGATTTGTTCATGTTCACAAACTCATTACAACAGGAACATTAGAAGAAAAAATCGATGAAATGCTAGAAAGAAAACAATCTCTAAACAATGCGGTCATCACAAGCGATAGCTGGATGACTGAACTATCAACAGACGAACTAAAAGAATTACTTGGTGTATAAAGTGAAACTTTAATCAGTAGGGGTTTTGTTCATCCCCCACTGATTATCAGCCCTCACCAATCGGGCTTTTACGGGAAGTTTTACTACCTGCAAAAAAAGCGCTAATCTCGAAATGAGATTAGCGCTTTTTTCTATTCCAAAACCAATTACTTATTATAATTCCCGTTAATCCGCCGCACGTATCAAGCAATGAATCTTGCCACATTGGTGTACGGTCCCCCGTATACCATTGGTGAATTTCATCAAATGTTGCATAACCCGCAACGAAAAGAATGGCATATATAAAACATCTTTTCCTCGAATGACCTGATCGATGAAAAGCGTAATAAATCAATGAACCTAGCATAAAGAACACCATAAAATGAGCACCTTTACGAAGGAAAAACTCAATAAATCCGCCTACACCTTTATTCGCAATACTAACAGGGGTTCCTCCACCATAATCAATAGATACCCATGAAAAATGCTCTTTTACAAATTCAACATTTACATATTGTTCAATATCTGAACGCATATCCTGCTTTTTATATGGTTGTGCCGAAGAATAGAAAATCAGCCCCATCCATAGTAATACAGGAATCCAAAATAACCATTTACGATTCATTATCCAGAATTCTCCTCTCTTAATCTTTTAAGGGTACCAAAAAAAAGAAAAAATTTCACGCCAAAACATGACATTCACGCCCTATTTATAAAGTGAAAGGAGGTGATACACATGGCAATTGAAACAATCGTAATGGATTTAACTTTACGTCTAGTATTAAACAACGGATTAGATAAGAATGGCAAAACAGTTTTCAAGAGCAAACAATTTAAACGTGTTAAAACAAATGCGAGCTTAGATCAAGTACACAACGTAGCTCATGCTCTCGCTTCCTTACAAGCATCACCACTTCATGCTGTACAACTTGTAAGCACATCAGATCTTTCTAAACTATAAAGTAAAACTTCAGATCAGTGGGGATTTTATTCATCCCCGCTGATTATTAGCCGCAATTTAACCAGCAGACCCGAGTCCCGTAAATAGCGGGATAAATACAAAGGAGGGAATAACACATGCAAGTACTAGAGTTAATTTTCGCGAAAGAAGATGGAAAAACAGTCGTTTTTTCTATCGATACGCCCATCACACCAATCGATGCACAAGTCGTAAATCAAGTAATGGATACAATCCTTGCCTCATCTGTATTTTCATCCATTGATGAAAATACAAGAAAAAAGGGAGCTCGCCTTGTAGAAAAAAATGTATCTGAAATTCCAATTACTTTATAAAATGAAAAAGACGAATCTGCATCATTTTGCAGATTCGTCTTTTTTCTTCGGCATTTCAATCGGAATAAAAATCTTTGAAAAACCGACGCATACGTACTTATAATGTTCTTCACCTATATCAAACTCAGTCGTATATGTTGAGAAGAATATATAATCATTTCGCTTCGTATAATGATCAATTAATAACCCAACTTGTGGCTCAACATACTTTTTCGCTAACTTTTTACCGGTCGATGCCAAGTCGCCAAGAAGACCCTCTTCATTCTCTTTTTGAACTTCATCTAGCTTCTTACTCACATCATTTCGCTTCATAAACTGCTTCGCTGCCCATTCTGTATATTCTCCTTTACTCGGATTGCTGTTTGCTAAATATACTAGGAGAATGACAACTAAAGCCATAATAATATACTTTTTCTTCATACTATATCACCGCCTACTCTTTTCTATTTTCATATATATGTACAAGCGATGCAAATTAGAAAGACTATCACCTATTGATTGTAAACGAATAGCCAAAATTTACAATATGAAATAGAATATTAACAACCAATTTACTTAATTTATATATAATTATATTCAGAATGAAAATTATAAGGGAGGATATAGAATTATGGATAATGAAAACAACATTTTTATTTCTAGTTCTACAATGATGCTTGAACCATGTAAACACCCTTATTACCGTACAAAAATCATCGACAGTAGCGGAAACCATCTTTACTCCTGTCAGACTGCTCTCCAACTTATACAGAAATCTTGTCTAACAAATATTCATTCTACCTATCAAGGGAGACGTAATGCCGTAAAAACAAAATTTAAATTTAAACAAAACGTTCCAATTCCGATCAATCATAGAGAATATATTTGCGCTTTCCCAACAGAATCTCCTGCTTCTCCAAATTGTATTTGGCTTTTCTTCAAACATGTTCATACAATAGAGTTTTTCAAAAAAGCTAAACAAGCTAAAATTCATTTTTCAAACGGAGCTACCGTAACGATACAAATTAGTTCCCATAAGCTAAGTCAGCAATTATGGAAAGCTGGATATGTATTATCCCAAATGAACATGCAAGATTCATCACCTTAATAGCAAATAGAATGGAAGGTAGTATTTCCTTAACTTCCATTCTATTTGCTATTTTTATCCCCTTACACTATTTCGCATTTTCTCGAGTGCTTGCCGATACATCCATCTTACTTGATAATATGTCATTTCCGTCTCTAAAGCGATTTCTCCCATCGTCTTTCCTACAAAAAAACGTTCAAAAATAATATACTTCTCCTTCTCATCTAACACACTCATAAAATCCTTCACTCTTATTTCAACATCTTCAAAATGAAAAATATCCTCATACTCTCCTACACATACACATCTTTCTTGTACAGTAGATTCTTTCTTCAATCTTTCTAATATATAACCACGCACCGTTACAAGTGCATATGCAGGGAAATACCCTTTCTTTGCATCAAATCTTTCATACGCATGCCAAAGACCAATTAAACCACATTGATAATACTCTTCATAATCTTGGCGAATACCTAATTTCTTTATTTGATTTACAATCATTCCTTCATACAAAACAACTGCCTCTGTAAAAGTCGCTGGCTTCACACAGTACCCGTTTCTAAAAGGTATACCTTTCTAGTATTCCGCGGTACCTTCACAATATAAAAATAAAGAAAAGATTTCACTGTGAGTAATTTCAAATACTACCGATGGAATTTGAAATTACACTAGATAGTATTTGAAATTTTGTTGTTGGTATTTGAAATAAGGGTAAAAATAAAAAAGGGTGACTCCTTTGAAGAGTCACCTTTTTCTAAAAGAATGAATTATGCACCTAATTTTGGAGCTAGACCACTTAAACTACTAAATCCAACTGAAAGAATAAAGAAAATAACAATTAAAATCGTTGCTTGTTTTTTACTTAATCCAGCCGTAATATGTAATCCTAATCCCATTACAACTAATGCCCAAATATTGAAAACTTCGAATGATGAAGCAGCACCATGAACAACTGTACCTGGCTCAAATAAAGTTGCTAAACTTGTATAAGAAGTTTCAATATCTCCACCAATAATCATTCTAATAATAAAGTTCACAATTGCACCTAAAATTGAAATCGTATATGTGTAGACATAAATAGATAATAATTTCATGTATGAAGTATCATTACTCATAAACATCATAATCACTTTATAAATAGCTGCCGCAATGAAGAACCAAATCGCAGTACCAAATAGTCCACCAACAATACCTGCTCCTATTCCGAAGTAACCAACAACTTTAGCCGCTTCGGCATCAGGTACCTCACTCATTACATCAGGATGATTCATTACTTGATACATGCTAATCCCTGCAATTACAGCTGTTAATATAATGAAAAGGAAAAATGCCCCCCAAACCGGACTTTTCGTCTTCATTCTCTCAAATTGCTCACCTGGAGAAGTAATCATTCCTAATAATGATGGCTTCTTCGCACCTACATCTTGCGTATTAATATTTGCTTCCATTATAACGCCTCCTTCTATTTATATAACCCGTTCTAACGGGCGGTTCACTTCCTCACGCAAGAGGCTACGAACCGCCCATTAGAACGGTAATGTGTAGTTCTACTACACTATTAATTACTCATAACGCAATGCTTCAATTGGATCTAATTTCGCAGCTTTATTTGCTGGAATTAATCCGAAAATAATACCGAGTGTCATCGAGAACAGTACGCCTCCAACAACAACTTCCCACGAAACGAGCGGTGGCCATTTTGCGAATGTGGAAACGATATATGCTCCGCCGTACCCAAGACCAATTCCGATTAAACCACCTAGAAGTGTTAACATAACAGCTTCAATTAAAAACTGTAATAGAATTTTACTACGTGTTGCCCCGAGTGCTTTACGTACACCAATTTCACGTGTACGCTCCGTTACAGATACAAGCATGATGTTCATAACACCAATTCCACCAACGACTAATGAAATACCAGCAATACCACCGATGATCATTGTCATAATGTTAGTAACTTTAGAAACATTTTCTTGGAATTCTTTTAAATTAACCAGTTCATATTTACCCGGAATTTCACTTGGCTTACGACTATTTAATACATCAACAGCTTGTTTCCCTGCTGCTTCTAAATCGTCTACATTTTTAGCTTGAATTGCGATACTTTGAATTTCATCTGTTCCGTATAAAACAGGCCATAACGTAAGAGGGATTAACGCTTCTTCCATTTCAAATCCCATAAATTCATTATCAGATGTATACACACCGACAATTTGCATCGGTTGTCCTTTCATCTCAATAATTTGTCCTACTGGATTTACGCCCTTAAATAACGTCTCTTCTGTTTTTGTACTAATCATCACGACGTTATTTGCATGAGAAATATCTGATTCATTTAAAGTACGTCCCTTTACGACCTTTACTTTATTAACCGCAAAATATTCATTATCAAGACCAATAACATTCAGATTTGCTTTTTTATCATTTACATCAAGCACCTCTGAATTCTGGTTTGTCGTAATAACATGTGAAACATCTTTCACTTGTTTTACTTCCAAAATATCCTCTTCCGTTAACTTCGGCATTTCAAATCCACCTATAGCAAACTCATCATTAATATCTGGTTTAAATTGAATTGGCATAAGGTTATTACCACCAGAACCTGCGAATTTCGACTTCAGCATCGCTTCCCCGCCTTGCCCAATCGCAACGACAGTAATAATTGAACCTACCCCGATAATAATACCGAGCATCGTAAGAGCTGAACGCAATTTATGAGCTAAAATAGAAGAGAGGGCAATTTTTATACTATCTAGTAAACTCATACCGCACACCTTCTATCTTCTGTAACTTTCCCGTCCCGCAGTACAATGCGGCGGGAAGAATACGCTGCTACTTCCTCTTCATGCGTAACCATAACAATCGTCGTGCCTTCTGCATTAAGCTTCGTGAAAATATCCATAACTTGTTCACCAGACTTCGTATCAAGTGCACCAGTCGGTTCATCGGCCATAATGAACGTTGGATTATTTGCAATCGCTCTTGCAATCGCTACACGCTGCTTCTGTCCACCTGATAACTCATTCGGTAAATGATGCACGCGATCTGCCAATCCAACTTTACCTAACGCCTCCAAAGCGCGCTTACGACGCTCCGCTTTCTTCACACCACCATATACGAGCGGAAGCTCAACATTTTCCACCGCGGAAAGACGAGGCAGTAAATTAAAGTGCTGAAATACAAACCCAATATATTCATTACGAATTAAAGCAAGCTTTGACTCGTCTGCTGTTAAGATATTCACGTCATTCAGCTTATATTCGCCTTCTGTTGGACGATCTAAGCAACCAATAATATTCATAAGCGTTGACTTACCAGAACCAGACGGTCCCATAATCGAAACGAACTCACCGCTCTGAATCGTTAAACTAATACCATGTAAAATCGGCACCGCCAATTTTCCTTGATAATATGTTTTAGCAATATTATTTAACGTAATCATTTCTCTTTCACTTCCATTCCGTCATACACATCGTCGGAAGGATTTTTAACCACCTTTTGCCCCACTGTTACGCCTTCTACAACCTCTGTCCAGTCTCCATCAGTAGAACCTTTTTTCACATTTTGTTTACGAAGCTTCCCTTTTTCCTCAACATAAACAAATGCATCATCGCCTTTTTCTACAATGCTTTTACTTGGAACAGCAATCATCGTCTTATTCTCTAAGTTTACTTGCAGAGAAACGTGGTAACCTGGAGATAAACCATCTTGACTATCAAGACTTGCTTTATATGTATACTGAGACATATTTTGAGTTGCTTCACCCACGCCGCCAGCTTGCGCCATCTCTGCGCTCGTTGGGAACTCACTTACCTCTGTAATCTTACCTGTCCACTTCTTCTTGCTATTTGCTTTTGCAGTTACAGTGAATGTTTGATCCTTTTGAATTTGTGACTTCTGAAGCTCAGTTAACGTACCTTGAACTTGGAATGGATCTTTAGAAGCTACTTGTAAAAACGATTTTCCTTGACCACCTAACGCTTGAGATGAACTTTGCGCCGCATCTTTATCTAACTTTTGAACAACACCAGCGAAATTACTATAAATCGTAAGCTCTTTCTGCTTTTTACTTAACTCTTCTTTCTGCAACTTCCCTTTTTCTTTCTCAAGATCAGTTGTCTTTTGAGCAATCTCCAGCTCACTTACTTGCTCGTCCATCGAATCTGTTACTTCTTTCCCAGCTCCGCTATCTTTCGCCTTCTTAATTTCTTTCTTGAGCGAATCAATCTTCTTTTTCCCTTGATCATAACGCATATCCGCCATCTTCTGATCAAGCTCAGCTTGCTTCATTTGAAGGTTAATCTCTTCATTATCATAAGAGAATAACTTCGTACCTTTCTCTACCTCTTGCCCTTCTTTTACCTCAATATCTTTCACTTTCCCTTTAGCCGGATCTGCATAGAAGCTTTCAATATTACCAGGCTTCACCTGACCAGAAATTAACTTCGTATTATTCAGCTTACGCTCCGTTACCTTCTCAAAACTTACAGCATCAGCATTTGTTGATGCTCCTTTCTTCTTACCTTGCATAACAAAAATATTAATTGCTGCTACAATAACAATTAGTGCAATAACCCCAATAATAATCCATTTCTTCTTCTTGTTTGGAGTACGAACCGTATTTGGTAACATATTCTCGCTCCCTTTTATAACTTAATAGTTTAATATAAAAATTGTATAAAACTTTCTGAAAATAGATTACATATTATTACATTATTTTTACAAAGTTTTACACATCCATTTATATTGTAACAAAAATTCCAATGATTAGAAATATGACATTATATCTTTTAAGATAGATTTAAGGAAAGATTATATTATATAGAAAAAGCCATCCAAAATAATAATTGGATAGCTTTTTCAAACAAAATATTACGCTACTTTAGGATCTTTTCTCTCATGTCCACGTTGAACAATAAATAAGAAGATTGTTGATAAAACCGCTCCTGTTAATAGTAAGATGAAACAACCATCCCAGCCAGAACGATCAACAATAACACCAATTGCTGCGTTAGCTACAAGACTTCCACCTACATAACCGAATAAACCACACATACCAACTGTCGTACCTACTGCAAATTTCGGTACTAATTCCATCGCACTTAAACCGATTAAGAACTGTGGTACATAAATTAAACAACCGATAATAGAAACTGCAATACTTACAACAAGTACGCTAGTTGCTTGCCAATATATAAACGTACCAATAACAACACCAACCATACTAATAATACATAATGGCATACGTTTTCCTTTAAATAATTTATCACTTAAAAAACCAACGATTAATGAACTTGGAATTGCCATACCTTCAAAGATTGCATATGCCGCATGCGCTTCTGCTTTTGAAAATCCTTTAACTGTCGTTAAATAAAGTGGAACCCAGTTAATAACACCGAAACGAATTAAATAAACAAAAGCATTCGCAATACATAAGAACCATACAAATTTATTTTTCACTACATACTTCATTAAAATTTCTTTTGGTGACATCTTGTTAGCGTTATCTGCTTTTTCAAGATTTTCATAGTCATTACGATA
Source organism: Bacillus cereus group sp. BfR-BA-01355 (assembly GCF_022663675.1). NCBI lineage: Bacteria > Bacillati > Bacillota > Bacilli > Caryophanales > Bacillaceae > Bacillus > Bacillus cereus group sp. BfR-BA-01355. The sequence goes on along the minus strand of NZ_JAKUFY010000092.1, from coordinate 5,431 downwards.
CTCATCAATTGGAGGAAGACCTTCAGATTCTGGTGTATCCTTCGCATTAATCCAAACAAGAACTGAAATTACCATTGCGATAATTGCAGGGAAAATAAACACGCCGCCTTGCCAATGGTTTTCACCAAAAATACCTACACCAATTCCGACAAGTGGTGGCACAAGCATTCCACCAACGTTATGTGAAATATTCCAAAGACCTGTTTTCGTACCGCGTTCTTTCTTCGAGAACCATTTCGTCATAACAATACTACAAGGTGGTGCTCCCATACCTTGTACAATACCGTTAACAACAAGTAATGTAACAATCATCCCAAATGAAGATGCAAAGCCAAAACAAATATTTACAAGCCCTGATAAGAATAAACCGACTGCGATAAAGCGCTGGGCGAAAGCTTTATCTGACAAATTCCCCATAAAGAACTTACTAAATCCATAAACAATTGCCATTACTGAACCTAGTAGACCAATTTCAGCTGTACTAAAACCATATTCTTGTACTAAGTACGTACTTGATAACGTAAAGTTACTACGAACTAAATAATAAGCAGCATATCCAACTGAAATCCCGATTAACACACGAATACGTAGTAATCGATATACACGGTCGATCATATCCGCTGGCAATCTTTCAATTGCAGGTGCTGGCTTGAGCCATTTAAACATATATTTTCGTCTCCTTTTCTCACTTCAGAGAGAGACGCTGTCTATTCCATATCTCGATTATTCCGCTATTTGATATATTTTGGTTCGTCCTTCTAACCGGCTGTCCTTCTATTTCTTTCTCATTCTTCGCAAACATCGTTGGTACGCCAAACGACACTTTTTCTAAAATGTGACCCGCTTCTTCTGATAAACAATAATCAATAAATAAATCCGCAATAATACCACTCGGTGCACGTTTTAGTTTAGAAATCGCATTAACGGATAACCCTGTTTGCTCAGGTTCGTTACTTAAAATAGGAAAGCCTTGTTTTTGAAGCATTCTCTGATCTCCCATAAAGTTGATGCCTATCATATATTCACCGCTCGCAACAAGTTCTGCTGGGATGTAACCATTTACTGTTACTTCTCCAACTTGTTCTGCCAGATTCTTCACATATTCCTTCGCTTCCTCTTCACCTAATGTATCAATAAGTGATTGAAAAAACGTATATGCTGTACCTGAAACATTTGGATCGGGCATGACAATCTTTCCTTTATATACTGGATTCAATAAATCTTTCCATCTTAACGGATACGAGAGACCGAGCGGCGCTATTTCCTCGTTCCACCGCTCTTTATTAATCGCAATTGCTAGCTTCTCCACTTCATAACCGTACCAATAACCATCTTTATCTTTAACAGTCTTTGAAATACGATTTGCATGTTGGCTTATCACAGGAATAGAAAGATTTTTTTGCTTCATCATTTGATGCGCATCTACTGTACCGCCAATAATAATATCCGCCTTCGGATTGCCAGCTTCTTCTTCCACTCTACGAAGAAGTTCTTCTGTTGAAAGACGAATAAATTCATACGTACATCCGCGTGGCTTACAAAATGATGAAAGTAACGCTTCACCAACTTCCTCACGAGCCGCTACATACGCAACAATATGACGATCATCCAAAATAGGGAGACCATTTTTACTATATTTAATAGAGGTTGTATCTCGAGAGCAACTAGACATCGCTCCTCCAATTACTAGCAAAAAGAAGAAAAAGGCTATCTTTCTCATGACGCATTCTCCTTTACGAATAACTCTGCTAGAGAGCCTTTCATATACATGACATTCCCGTTATTATCACCGAGATATTGCACTACAAAGTACGATGGATACACAGAAATCGTAAGAATATCTTCACGATCATTCTTTACACGCTTACCTGTTTTATAAGCTGTAATATAAGCAATCGGTTCATTCTGCGATTGTAATAACTTCTGAATTTCTCCGTAATCTGTAATTTGCTTTGTGTACCGAATAGAATCAAGTATGTGCGTAAGATTGATAGTACGTACCACATCACCTTGACGTACTACGACATCCTTTGCCGAAGCAAAGAAATCACTAATACGCTCTGGCGTGTAATACAGGCTTAATAAATACGTTTGAAGTGCTGAAATCATCGGATCCATGCCATTCTTTCCGTATACATTTTCCCCATACTGGAACAAGTCACCTACTGCAAAAGTACGCTTATGTCCATTCAAGTACGTTACTTCTCCAGTAAATACTTGTTCTTGGCTCTTAACGCCCTCAGGTTCTATTCGAATTCGGTCAAAGAATGAAACAATCGTATGCAAACGAACTTCATCCGTTACAACAATTTCTCCCCACTTTTCATGTCTTACTTTCACTTCAATTGGAAGAGATTCATTCACCCTTTGTAAAACGGCTTGTTTATCATTTACAATGTTGATTCGATTATAGATTTGCTTCTCCATAACATAAAACAAAACAAGAGAAACAATTATACAAATGACAAACATAAGAATTTGAAATGATAGCCTTTTCATTTCTGCCTACCTCCAAGATAAAAAAACGTTGTTTCGAAAATACCGCATAATTGTTTCATAAATGTATCATTTAACCGCTTTCAAGTTTTTTATGTCTTCCATCCTTCTCGGAAGCAAAAATGTAATGAATATTGTAGTACCTATTTCTTCACTACTCTCAATCCGCATGCTTCCGCCCTGCTTATTCATAATCTCCTGACAAATATACAAACCATAACCATTCCCATAACTAGAAGGAAGTGCCTTTCCTTTCGGAGACTCATTCCACTCTGCAAGCACCATTTCATCTATACCGATCCCATCATCATGAACAAAAACCTTCGCCTCATGCTCATTTACAATTACATTCATACGAATATGCGAAGCATCACTATACTTAATTGCATTATCAAGCACATTTAAGAAAATTTGCTTCGTCTTATCAAAATCTGCAACAACATGTACACCCGTTAACTCATTTATCACTTCAATTTCAAATTGATTTAGGCGAGGCTTCACAATTGAAACTGCTTCTTCTGCCAATTCCTTTATATTCACAACTGTAGGAGACACTTCAAACGTACTCTTCCCATATTTCGAAGACTTAAGCAGTTCCTCTACAAGTGATAATAAACGCTCACTTTCCACAGCCACATAACGAAGACTTTCCTGTACATCTTCTTTCGATTGTAACTTCGGAATTAAATCAACATAACCGATAATTGCCGTTAGCGGTGTTTTCAGCTCATGCGTAATGCGGTCTAGGAAATCTTTCTGCTTCTCTTTCTCCTCCTGCAATTGCTTAATATGCAGCTCAATTCCATCGGCCATCGCGTTAAAAGATGCTGAAAGCTGAGCGATTTCCACGTACTCATTTAACTCAATCTTACTCTTATAATCACCATTCGCGAGCCGCTGTGCCATTTGTCTCAACTGATCAATTGGTTTATGAAGAGACTTCGCCAAACGAATTGCAAAGAAAATACCCGCAGCTACTAAACAAAGGGACGCCATTAAGAATGTCCAGCTCACATTTGTTAAAACTTCCTTCTCACCCGTTAACTCATTTATAAAACGAATACTTCCAATGACATCGTTTCCATAATAAACCGGGCTTGAAAACAAAAGAATGGGAGCTGGATCCGCCTCCTCAAAAACATAAGACTTCTTTCCCTTCAAGGAACTCTCAATGTCGATGTTACGGTGAAGCAATGCTCCTTTTTGTGTATCTGCAACAACATCGCCATTCTTCCCGATCATCTGCACACGGACATCCATACGCTTCGCTAAATACGACGCAATTAAAAGTGAATTAGGACCAAGCGTATCCACTTCTGCTTCCTTCTCTAAATAATTCATCGTATAAATTTGTGCTTCTACACTTAACTTTTCTAAAGAATCTGCTGCGTTATGATACATATTCTTTTCTAACGTAATATAAACAACTGCATATAAAAGAACAAAAATCGGAATTAACAGCCCAACTATTCCAAACACCATATTTCGCTTTAAAGACATACCATCACCACTTAACAATCCAGTTTATAGCCAACGCCATAAATTGTCTTAATATATTCTCCGCTCGTCCCAAGCTTCTTTCGAAGTCTCTGCACCATAATATCAACTGCTCTCGTATTTCCGATATACTCAAATCCCCATACTTTCTCAAGCAACTCATCCCTCATAAACACACGCTGCGGATTTGAAACAAACAACTGACATAAATTAAACTCTCGGTACGTTAACTGAATCTCTTGTCCACTCACATGTACCTTTCTTTCCTTAGGACAAATCACTATCTCTCCAGCCTCAATTACTTCATGACTTACAGCGGTCTCTGTCTTCTTTACACGCCGCGCCATATTCTTAACCCGAAGAATAAGCTCCGCATAATTAAACGGCTTCGTCACATAATCATCAGCACCAAGCTGCAAGCCAAGCAACTTATCATTCATCTGACTCTTTGCTGTCAACATAAGCACTGGAATATCCCTATCCCTCTCACGGAACAAACGAAGCAACTCATACCCATCCGTATCCGGAAGCATAACATCCAAAATCAATACATCCGGCCCTTCATTCCATCGCTCTAAAGCTTCTCTCCCATCAGCCGCTGCCAATACTTCATAACCTTCCATCTCCAACTGCATCCGAATCAAATTACGAATACTCGATTCATCATCAACTACAAGTATTTTCATCATTCTCCTCCTTCCATCATGTATTATAGTACAGTTTAGTATAGCAAAAATCGTACAAAAAAAGAGAGGGTATTGTCGAACATATTTTGTCGACGATACCCTCTCCCCTTTTATTATTTAGCTACAAAATAATCCGTTACATATTGTGCCCAAACTTCATGACCTTTAGCAGTTGGGAAACCAAACTCTTCTTTTAAGTATGGTAAAATAGCCTTTGTCGATGCATCCGGCCATGCTCCCCAATGATCAATATATGTATAATTATTTTGCGTCGCAAATTGTTTTAATGCTTCGATCGCTTTCGGATAATTTTTCGCACCATACACTGGATTTGATGGTTGAATCATAATCGTAGCACCCTTTGCACTAGTAGAAAGTGCTTGAACAAACTTCTGTGTACTCGCAACAGAGTTCCCATTACCAGTTTTACCGTTATCAGTAATAAATGGTGGTTCAAATAAAATCACATCTGGATTCTCTTTCGCGATCTCTTTATCACGCTTATTCACGATTAACTCTTCTGTGCTTTCACCCTTATATTCCTTTACAGCCACATTCCATAAACCTTTACCGTAAGCAGCTTCTAAATTAGCCGTTAACTTAGCTGCCCAAGCACCTTTTTCAGATGAAGAACCTTCATCACCAACAATAACAAGATTTACTGCCTTTTTATCCTCCGCAGCTTTCTTTAACTTCTCTTTCACTGCATCTGGCAAATTCTTCGCATATGCTTCATTAAAAGATGACTTCGT
>NZ_JAKUFY010000091.1:0-21365 GCF_022663675.1 Bacillus cereus group sp. BfR-BA-01355 | reverse complement strand
AAAACTCCCTCTCTCTTTCACCCTATGTTCACATGAGAGTCACACCTACCTTTTATAGTATATATATCGAAGTTGTTCCTCCCTAATTTTTAAGACATTCCCCAGTGTCTTAAAGCAGCTTCCATCCCTAATTAAATTGACATAAATTGTCCCCTTCCCTAGACCATCCTATGTGATGGTCTATTTTATTTTCCAAACACAAAATCAGTCTATCTACACTTAAATAAAAACAAAAAATTCAGAAAATATTGTTAAATTAGGTATTTTTTCGGTATAATTACTTTAGAAAGAACTTTCGCAAAAACAAAAGGGGGGATTTTATTGAAACAAACAAAAGCAATCTTAATCGCATTATTTCTAGGTCTAGTTGTTGGACTCACTCTAAATTTAGCCGCTCCATCTATCTTTGAGCCACTAAATCAATATGTGTTCAACCCAATTGGTCAATTGTTTATTCGCCTTATTAAAATGCTAGTTGTTCCTGTTGTATTCATTTCTATCGTACTTGGTGCTGCCGGCCTTGGAGATCCGAAACAACTTGGAAGAATCGGTTTAAAATCAATTTCATTCTTTCTCGTAACAACTGCGGTTGCCATCTCTATAGCGGTTACATTTGCACTTATTATAAAACCAGGAGCTGGCGGTAATTTTAAAACAGAAGGTCTTAAGTATGAAGGTGCAAAAACTGAAACATCTTTCGTCGAAACATTGCTAAATATCGTACCAGATAACCCAGCAAAAGCAATGGCTGACGGAAACATGTTACAAATCATTGCCTTTGCCGTATTGATTGGACTCGGTATAGCTATTTTAGGAAAACGAGTTCAAGGTATCCATTCATTACTTGAACAGGGCAACGAATTAATGATGTATCTTGTTAATCTCGTTATGAAATTAGCCCCAATTGGAACATTCGGTTTGCTCGCTTCATCCGTTGGTAAAATGGGTCTTGCAGGCGTCGCTGCGATGTTCAAGTATATGATTGTCGTTATGTTAGTACTCATTATTCACGGGGTCTTTGTATATGGCGGCCTATTAAAGGTATTAGCAAAAGAAAGTATCGTCCGGTTCTTTAAGCATTTCGGACCGGTAATGGCAATTGGCTTTAGCACATCTAGCTCTAATGCATCTCTTCCATTTGCAATGAAAACCGCACAAGAGAAGCTTGGAGTTCCAAAAGCAATCAGCTCATTTGTACAACCACTCGGTGCAACGATTAATATGGATGGTACCGCTATTATGCAAGGGGTAGCAACTGTATTTATCGCTCAAGTATACGGAGTTGAACTTACATTACCGCAATTAGCTATGGTCGTATTAACTGCTGTACTAGCTAGTATTGGTACTGCTGGTGTACCAGGTGTTGGACTTGTAATGCTTACAATGGTTTTAAATCAAGTAAATCTACCAGTAGAAGGTATCGCTTTAATTATTGGTATTGACCGTATTCTAGATATGTCAAGAACAGCTGTAAACATTTCTGGTGATGCAATTTGTGCAATGATTGTCGCAAAATCAGAAGAAAAATATAATACTGATCAATCGGCAGCATCTTAAATCAAAAAAGGAGTGAATATATTCACTCCTTTTTTGATTTACTTCCTTTTTTCGAACGATATTCTTTCCCTTTATTATCATTACCAGTTTCAAATTCAGTGCTAAATTCCTGATTAAACTGGCCGGACTTTGGTGATCCTTGATTACCGCTCCCTTTACTACCGTTACGATTCGTCATATTTCTCCCTCCCTTCCTTGTATTAGTAGTATGGCGCTCTATCTTTTTTCATACACATTTTATTTTTTAACATCTACTACACACGAAAGAAGACCTTCCATATATAAGGAAGATCTTCTTTTTCATCACGTAAGCGTTTTCTTGTTTATAATCACTTAAATAAGTTTTTTGGAAATCGAAATCATTACACTCATTTCATCTTCTGAAAGTGCAGAGAATCTTTCTTGTAAATATTGTTTTTTCGCATCTTCCATTTTCGCAACTAAATCTTTCCCTTGTTCTGTAATCTCTAAATACACAACTCGGCGATCCGATGTAGAACGTGAACGAGTTACAAAACCTTTATTAATTAATTTTTCTGTAACAGCTGTAATATGACTATTCGACACATTTAATTCATTTGCTACACGCGATACCATTTCTTTATTCGTACGATTTAATATTCTCAGGACGATGAATTCATTCCACGGTATGTAACCACCGAATATTTTTCCGATATCATTACGCAATGTGCGAAACATAGCAAACACATTTGTCGATAGTTCTTCCATTAATTGCTCTCGATTTTGAGACAACTTTGACAGCTCCTTTTATTTCATTTAGTTAAATAAAAACCTTATTAATAATTTTACATGAAATCTTACTTTTTGTCACCTTATTTTCCCATAATTCGTAGTTTTTTAATAGGTATTTCATGATAAAATGAAGTTAACTTCCAGAAAAAGGGGGTATTTTAATGCATGAGGAGGAGAAATTCTCAAATCTCAGCCTAAAAGATAAAACGATTATCACTAGTATTATTGCTCTTTTTCTCATTATCGTTTTTGCATTTATATTTTTTGTATATGTAGGAATCTTTCAAATTACAGGTATAGAGTATAGTTCACGTACTGCGTTACTTCTCTTTTTTTATTAATCACTTTCTTAGACAGTATTACATTTTTCATCTTCAGTTTCTTCAAAGCGCTGCTATATCCACTGACACAAAACATGCCAAATTGGATTTCTATTACTCTTTTCTCGTTCATTGAAATTACACTAGATTGGTTCGTCATTCATACTGCTGATAATTGGATAGAAAGCGTACAAATGTCCAACACAGCTGAATTATGTGTCGTACTATTCTTTTTCCTCTTAAATAAATTATTAAGTGACGAGAAAGAGTAAGAATACAAGCTTTTCTATATAAAAATTGGTACAATGAAAGCAAATCTTACTAAAGAGGTGTTAATTATGAACTTACAACAATGGGCTGATAAAGGTATGTCCTTTGATACATATGTGAATGAAATGCAAGTAAACCAATACGAGCTACTACACATTTACAATAACTTTTTAATTCCAAATGAATTACTTCCTGTATTAGAAGAACGTCAAAATGACGGCTGGCGTGTTATCGTATTAACTGCTGATTGGTGTGGCGATGCTCTTTTATGCGTACCTGTTATGAAACGAATTTCTGAAGTTGCAAATATTGATATGAGTTTATTAATTCGCGATGAAAACTTAGAATTAATGGATCAATATTTAACAAATGGAACAGCACGTGCGATTCCAATCTTTATTTTCATTGATAAAGATGGAAATGAACAAGCCGTCTTTGGACCACGCGCTCCAAAAGTACAAGAATTAGTAACTTCAATGCGCGCTACATTACCTGAAAAAGAAGATCCAACATTCGAAGAAAAACAAAAAGAAATGTATGCTAATTTCCGTGCTACATTAGCTGATGATACTTCTCTTTGGGAGCATGTAATGGAAAATATGGTGGAAAAAATAGTAAAATAAAAAAACCTGCCGAGCTCGGCAGGTTTTTTTATTACATAATGAAGAAATAGAATACCGCAGCTAAAATGAAACGATAGTAAGCGAACGGTGTTAGTTTTACACGAGATAATAATTTCAAGAATGAAACAATTGCAAGCATCGCAACAACGAATGCAGTTACAAATCCTGTTACAAATAGCGTTATATCTGCTGAGCTTAATACATCCCAGCTTTTAATTAAATCTAACCCACTTGCAGCTACCATCATCGGTACCGCTAAAATGAACGTATATTCAGCTGCCGCTGTATGCGACACGCGAGCTAATAAACCACCACTGATTGTAGAACCAGAACGAGAAAACCCTGGCCAAAGAGCTAAACATTGGAACATTCCAATTGTAAATGCCTGTTTATATGTGATTTCATCTAACGTTCTTGCTGTACTTGGTTTTGAAAACTTCTCAGCAACAATCATTAAAATACCACCGGCTACTAAGCTAATAACAACTGGTCCTGGACCAAATAAAACCTCTTTAATAGTGCTATGGAATAATACGCCAAGTACCCCGGCAGGAATCATCCCGATAATAATATGTAATAAATTTAACGATGGTCCGTCTGTTACTTTTCCTATTCCAACTAACGACCATAGACGCTTCCAGAATATAACAACAACTGCTAAAATCGATCCCAATTGGATAACAACTTCGAAAACTTTCGCTCTCTCATCTTCAAATCCAATTAAATGTCCTGTTAAAATCATATGTCCTGTTGATGATACTGGTAGAAACTCTGTTAACCCTTCAACAGCACCCATGATTAAACCAATTAACCAATCAGCCACAAGTAGTGCCTCCTTAATAACAAATAATATGTAATTTTTTCACACCTTATCATAATACCTTATCCCTTTTCAAAGTGCATCCTTTTTTTATTGGTTTCATATGTTGTAGGCGCGTATTTCTTTTCTAATCTTTGATTAAATTGTATGATAGTAAGAGTTTGTTTTTTTATACGGAAAGGGGATTTTATGAAAGAAACTACTTCATTCTCACAAAAGTTAAAGCAATTTGTATTACTATTTTTTCCGATTTTCGTAACGCAAATGTCATTATTTGCGATGAGTTTTTTTGATACAACAATGTCAGGACATGCAAGTCCAACTGATTTAGCAGGTGTTGCAATTGGAACAAGTATATGGCTTCCAGTTAGTACGGGATTAACAGGAATTTTAATGGCTACTACTCCCATTGTTGCACAGCTCGTTGGATCCAAGAAAAAAGAGGACGTTCCCCACGTTGTCATACAAGCAGTTTATTTAGCAATTTGTGCTAGCTTCGTTGTTATCCTCATCGGTTTCTTCGTCGTTTCACCTATTTTAAACGGCATGCGCTTAGAAGAACCTGTGGAACGAATTGCAGCTCAATTTTTAAGTATTATCGCAATAGGGATTATACCTTTATTCACGTACACTGTTTTACGTGGATTTATTGATGCATTAGGAAAAACTCGAACAACGATGATTATTACATTACTATCATTACCAATTAACGTAATATTAAATTACCTATTAATTTTTGGTAACTTCGGTTTCCCAAAGCTTGGTGGTGTCGGAGCAGCAATTGCTTCCACTGCAACATATTGGTGCATTTTAATTATTACAGTCATTATTATTCAGACGAAAGAGCCTTTTGCCTCTTTTAACATTTTCAAACAATTATATCGTCCTTCTCTTTCGAGTTGGACAGCATTCTTAAAGCTTGGCGTCCCTATCGGATTTGCTATCTTTTTTGAAACAAGTATTTTCGCTGCGGTAACGCTTATGATGAGTAATTTTAGTACGACAACTATTGCAGCTCACCAAGCAGCTATGAACTTTGCTTCCTTGTTATATATGACTCCGCTAAGTTTAGCAATGGCAATGACTATTGCAGTCGGATTCGAAGTCGGAGCAAAACGTTACGATAATGCAAAACAATACGGACTGATTGGAATTGGATTAGCCCTTGCCTTTGCTTTATTATATTCGATTCTTCTCTACTTCTTTGATAATCAAATTGCTTCTATTTATACGACAGATGCAAAAGTTCATCATTTAGCAAAAGAATTTCTTATCTTTGCGATTTTATTTCAAATTTCAGATGCAATTGCAACCCCTGTACAAGGAGCTCTGCGTGGTTATAAAGATGTAAATGTTGCTCTAATTATGACTTTAATTGCTTATTGGATAATAGGTCTACCACTAGGTTACATACTAGCAACGTATACAGAATGGGCCGCAAAAGGCTATTGGATCGGTCTTATTATCGGTCTAGCATTTGGCGCTGCCTTCCTACTTATCCGTCTCTTTCAAGTACAACGAAAATATGCAACACAAAACAGCCGCTAATAATAAAGCGGCTGTTTTCTTTATGCATATTTTTTCTTGTAACGTGTAATATAATGAAAAAGAAAGGTGGGTACATATGGACGACAAAGAAAAAAAGCAATCATTCGATGAAGAATTTGCCCCTGAAATTTCACCTGGATATCGGCAAGATGTACATAAGCCACCTAAATATAAAAACACTTCGTTTTTAATGGGCATTACCATTTTCGCTGCTGTATTACTCATACTTATCATTTTCGTTTATTTTTGATGAAAGGTGCCTATTATATGAAGAAACAAAATTCCAATCGTTCAAAAAGAACTGTTAAAACACAAAAAGGATATGCAGGAGATTCTGTTCATACACTTAAACAAGTCGAGCAAGGAAATTTATATATTGCTCAAAAAGAACTTGGTCAACAAAATGAAAATCTTTAAAGGCCCTTGATTCCTTGAGGGCCTTTTTATTCCGCATTAAGTAGTACACCCCCAAATGTTCTATTGAGCAATGAATTTCCTTTATTGTACGCGCTGCTTTTGTTCTAGCACCATAAATATATTATTAACCTTTACAATTTTCACTTCATAATTCAATTTCATTTTGCTTCTCTTACCATTTTCAGTACCCGCAACGTACGCTACAGCTTGATAAAGAAAACTCTCATCGGTCTCTTCACGTATCTCCTCGTTTGTAAATTTATACTCTAAATCTTGAAAACGATTTGGATAATAATTTCCCATTAATTGTTCATACCCTCTATTTAAAAATAGTTCTTCACCTTTTCGTTTCACATCTTCTTTATTAGTAAACTCAAACACTGATAGTTGCTCGGTCACAAAATGCTCTCCTACCTTTTTCATTTCATTATGAGTTAAATTTTCTATACTTTTGTTCTTTAATTCCTTATTTAACTCGTACTGATCAATCGGTTTAAAGGTAGCAAAAACCTTCTCTTTATATGACCAAAACAATACAAAAGCGATACATAGAGAAATGATTAACAATCTTTTTTTCGTAATACTCCCGCCCTTCTTCATAATGATAGCTATATTTTAACATATAGAAAGAAAATTCTGATATCATAAAGTAGAATAACTTAACTCAGAAACGAGGAACAATTATGGACTCTTACAAACATTATATAAAAGAAGCTTTGCCTAATCTTTCTATACGTTCATATAAACAAAATAAAGGAGGATGGGATAATGTAGCAGTTATAGTAAATGATGAGCTACTGTTTCGTTTCCCGCGAAAACAGGAATATGCAATGCGAATTCCGTTAGAAAAAGAACTATGCACAATTCTCACTCAATCACTACAAGAAATCAAAGTTCCACAATATCACCTAATTTATAAAAATGAATCTGATGAGGTTCCTCTTTGTAGTTACTATACTCTCATTCATGGTGAACCATTAAAAACAGAAACAATTGCCACGCTGGAGGATACAGAGCTGAAAGCAATTATTACAAAATTAGCTACTTTCCTTGCGGTACTACATAGTATTCCTTTAAACCAAGTTACAACGCTATGTTTCCCTATTAGAAAAACATGTACCTACTGGAAAGAGCTACAAACAAAATTAAACCAATATCTCACTACTAACCTTACTTCATTACAGAAACTAGCCTTAAATCGCTTATTTGAAAATTTCTTTGCATGTTTAGCTACATCCACTTTTCAAAACACAATCATTCACGCTGATTTTACACATCATCACATTTTATTTAACAAGCAGAACAAAAGCATTTCAGGTGTTATCGATTTTGGTGATGCGCAAATTGGCGATCCTGCTTTTGATTTTGCAGGACTATATTATGATTTCGGACATGAGTTTACTACATCTGTATATGAACAGTACAGTACACTTATTTCTCATCATGATCCATTACTCATTCACCGCATTACTACCTTTTATCAATACAGTCCTTTACTACATAATATTATTTATAACTTTGAGTCAGAGAATGAACTCGAATTCATTACAAGTACAGAACAGCTAAAAACGATATTACAGGGATGAGATTACATTCTCTCCCTGTATACTCTTTCCTCATACATCATTAACTTTTTATCCATTTCAACAATAACTTTATACAATTGAAATGCCTGTAAGATTTGCAGTTGAATTTCAAAAGGAGCATTTTGTTCTTTTAACCATTGAAATACTTTCGTTTCATCTTTCATTGATTATTCCTCCCTTTATCCCGCTATTTGCGGGCAGTAAGACCCCCACCTCAAAATTCAGCGGAAGCAAAGAAGTTAGGTGGGGGTCGGGCTGCCCGTTAAAGCCCGATTGGTTAAGGCTAATAATCAGTGGGTGATGAACAAAACCCCACTGATTAAAGTTTCACTTTATTAAAATCTGCTACAAATATACCGTAAATGATGAAAAGCTTTTCATGTCAATAACAAAAAAGGATGCAAAGTTGCATCCTTTAATGAACTATATTTTTCTTCTGTTTCGCTTCTTTCTTTACTTCTTCCCTTTGGCATTCACTACGAAACGCACAACTTATACACTCAGAACGAAAATGACGCTCAGTATAATGCTCAGGTTGCTGTAACATTTCTTTCATTCTAGATAAATCAGCCATTCCAGTTATAATATCTTCCTGTTTCGGAATGTACTCATACTTAGTTCCTTCTATTAAATTAATAACTTCAATTTTTCCTGGAAGAACGCCGAAAGCTTTATAACTGAATACTGTCATTAGCTTCTGACAAAGAGCAAGCATTTCCTCATCCGCATCGACAACATACTTTTTAATTACAAACGACTCAGCATTCCACTCACCAACTTCAAATGTCAATGACATGTGGACACCTAACTCTTCCATATATGTTTGAAACTTCTCGTATAAAAACAATGGTGGTGTCTGACTATCATCCCTTTCAACAAACTGTAATAAGTGATCCGTTAGCTTCGCTAATACAATATAGTACTCCGTCTTCGAAGCAAACATATTAATCCTTACTTTTTTCCAATACTTTTCTATTAATATTAAAAGTACAATTTTCGTTTGTTGACCCGCAGGTAGCGTGTAATACTCGTTAATAATTTGATTCACAATCATTTGCGCTATTTGTTGCCATTCAAATGAAGAAGGTTCTCTTCTTTTTATATGACGAAAATAAAATTTATGCGGACACCGCATAAAATCATACAAATGATAATCTGTCATCGTTTTGATTGAGATTTTCTCATGCACTTGCTCTTCAGCTCCCTTCTGCCATTAAGAAAGGTGTTTTACAAATTTAGCTCCAAACTGTAAACATTTTTCTACATCTTCATCTTCTGGCGTTAATTCTACTTTTAGTCCTTCTAACACAACTGCTGCTCCGCGCTCTTGTAGCTTTTCTATTAAAATGTCAACCGCCACTCCGTATTTCGGATAAGCCGAATCACATGATCCGAATACGGCCGCTTTTTTCCCAGTTAAATCAATAGAATCCATTGCATCATAAAAATCTAAGAAATCATCAGGAAGATCACCATCTCCCCATGTGTATGCACCTAAAATAATTCCATCATACTGTTCCAATATAGAAGCTTCTGGTGAATCCATAATATCAATAACTTCAATTTCATTTTCTGTTTCACGAATTACGCCGGCAATATGGTCAGCCATTTCCTCTGTATTTCCACTCATACTTGCAAAAATCATTACTAACTTACTCAACTGAACCTCTCCCTTTACTTTGTATCTCTTTTTCTGTTTGAATGCTCTTCTTCTCATCTACATATTCAGACCGAATTACATTTCGTTGCCATTCCATATGCTGATCAACATCTTTATTTTTATCTTTTAATCCCCTCCGTAGAAGGTGAAATTTTTTTCTCATTAACATGTCGCATCCATCCTATTGATAATAATTATCAATTTCAACTATATTTAGATTAATTGACATTGATTATCAATGTCAACAACTATTTTTAAAAAAATGATTAAAATGTACAAGCTTGTCCGTTAGCTATTCATATACTATAAATGAGCATAGTTCTTTCTCAGCCCTCTCTGACGGAAAGAAATAAAAGCAACTGCGATAGAGCGCAGTTGCCTTTTTTTGTTTTTCTATGATTTTAGTAATCTTATAGTAGTCTCTAAGAATAGCTCCACTCCACAAATTAATGCTGATTCATCCACGTCAAATTTCGGATGATGATGTGGATAACAAGTATATATATTTTCATTACCTGTTCCTAATTTAATGAAACAACCGGGTGCTTTTCTTAAATATGCTGAAAAATCTTCCCCACCCATAGAAGGTTCAAGCTTAACAACACGCTCATTCCCAAACAAATGTAGTGCACTTTCTTCTACTATTTTCGTAATATATTCATCATTAATAACCGGATCATATCCATATCGATACGTATATGTATACGATCCTCCATGTGCTTCTGTAATTCCTTTCACAATTTTTTCGATTTTCCCTTCTGCTTCTATTCTTAATGTTTGATTAAAAGAACGTACAGTTCCCATTAAAGTTGCTGTACTTGGAATAATATTATCAGCCATTCCCCCATGGAACTGCGTAACTGAAACGACTCTTTGCATGAAAGCACTTGTATTTCTTGATACGATATGTTGTAAATTTGTAATAATCTGTGCTCCGATAGCAATAGGGTCAATCGTTTCTTCTGGACGTGCTGCATGTCCTCCTTTGCCTTGAATCTCAACTGTAAATACGTCTGGAGCTGCCATCATTGGCCCATACGCAATACCTATCTTTCCGCTCTCCAATCCAGACATAACATGTAAACCTATTACATAATCAACACCGTCCATAACGCCCGCCTCGACCATTTCTTGTCCACCACCAGGGTATGCTTCTTCTGCATGCTGAAAGAATAGACGAATTTCCCCTACAAACTCTTCCTTCATATTTGATAACATCTCTGCTGTACTTAATAAAATAGCTGCATGAGCATCGTGCCCACATGCATGCATCACTCCTTTATTTACAGACGTATAAGATTTCCTTGTCTCCTCTTGGATTGGTAAAGCATCTATATCAGCTCGAATCGCAATCACTTTCCCTTGCTTCACGCCTCTTTTAATTGCTAGTACACTATACTTCGTCGGTCTCGTTACTTCAAAAGAAGAAAACGAGCATAATGTATCATATATAAATTGCGAAGTTTCTTTTTCATGAAATGATAATTCCGGATACTTGTGGAAATGTCGTCTCCATTTTATAATGTTTTCTTCTGAAATAAGATCCTTCCAAACCCTCGTCATTAGAGATTCCTCCTTTTAAGAAACTTTAGGAATTCATACATTAACTATGAAAAAATGCAAACAAATATTGCATTTCTATACATTCTCTCAGGGCAATTTTATACATTCACACAATCCACTTCCTATTTACATATCAAACCCATTACAAATTCATGCTGAATGTAATATAATTGCTAAGTTAGGGATTTTCTTTTTTAGTATTTAGTGCTAATATCAGAAAAGAGCCTTTTGACTTATTTTTACCTAAAATGTGGGATTTTGTTTTTTTCACAATAATGTAGGACATGATACCTACAAAGAGCTATTATTTCATTAAGAGAGGGAAAGACATGGAAAGATTAAAAGAGATATGGTCTCGACCACTCACACAATGGGTTGCAAAGACGGTTTATTATCTTGCAATTTTATTTGCATTACTTTGGTTGTATGGATTCCATGATACAAACACAAGTACATTTATTTACAATGAATTCTAGGGTGGGAACGTTATGAAGTTATTAGAACTAATTGAAAAGTGGGCTATTGAAACGCCTGATCAAACTGCTTTTGTTTGGCGAGATGCGAAAATTACGTACAAACAATTAAAGGAAGATTCTGATGCGTTAGCACATTGGATTTCTTCTGCGTATCCAGATGATCGTTCACCAATTATGGTGTATGGCCATATGCAACCTGAAATGATTATTAACTTTTTAGGATGTGTAAAAGCTGGACATGCTTATATTCCTGTAGATTTATCTATCCCAGCTGATCGTGTACAACGTATCGCTGAAAATTCTGGTGCGAAATTACTTTTATCGGCAGCAGCAGTAACTGTAACTGATTTACCAGTTCGCATCGTAAGTGAAGACAACTTAAAAGATATTTTCTTTACTCATAAAGGGAACACTCCAAATCCTGAACATGCGGTAAAAGGTGATGAGAACTTCTACATTATTTACACATCAGGAAGCACAGGTAATCCGAAAGGGGTTCAGATTACTTATAACTGCCTTGTTAGCTTTACAAAATGGGCTGTAGAAGATTTTAACTTACAAACAGGGCAAGTATTCTTAAACCAAGCACCTTTCTCATTCGATTTATCTGTCATGGATATTTACCCATCATTAGTAACAGGTGGTACACTTTGGGCAATCGATAAAGATATGATTGCGCGTCCAAAAGACTTGTTTGCTTCTTTAGAGCAATCGGATATACAAGTATGGACTTCCACACCTTCTTTCGCTGAAATGTGTTTAATGGAAGCATCCTTCTCTGAGAGTATGCTACCGAACATGAAAACATTCTTATTCTGTGGTGAAGTATTACCAAATGAAGTAGCTAGAAAATTAATTGAGCGTTTCCCAAATGCAACAATTATGAATACGTACGGTCCAACAGAAGCTACTGTCGCTGTAACAGGTATTCACGTTACAGAAGAAGTACTTGATCAATACAAATCACTTCCAGTTGGCTATTGTAAATCAGACTGTCGCCTTCTTATTATGAAAGAAGATGGCACGATTGCACCTGATGGTGAAAAAGGTGAAATCGTAATTGTCGGTCCAAGCGTAAGCGTTGGATACTTAGGAAGCCCTGAATTAACAGAAAAAGCATTTACTATGATTGACGGTGAGCGTGCCTATAAAACAGGCGATGCTGGCTATGTAGAAAATGGTCTTCTATTCTATAATGGTCGTCTTGATTTCCAAATTAAGCTGCATGGTTATCGAATGGAATTAGAAGAAATTGAGCATCACCTTCGTGCGTGTTCTTACGTTGAGGGAGCAGTTATCGTTCCAATTAAAAAAGGTGAGAAATACGATTATTTATTAGCGGTTGTTGTTCCTGGAGAGCATTCGTTTGAAAAAGAATTCAAATTAACATCTGCAATCAAAAAAGAACTCAATGAGCGATTACCAAACTACATGATTCCACGTAAATTCATGTATCAATCTTCTATTCCAATGACACCAAATGGAAAGGTAGATCGCAAAAAATTATTGAGTGAGGTTACAGCATGACCGCATATGGATCATTTTATTTTTTCGCTATAGTGGGCATTTTATTAATACCTACTATCATAGCTGGATTAAAAGGTAAAATGTTGCGTAAATATAATGCCGTTTTAACATTAGTCATGCTTGCTATTATCTTCTCAGATAAACCAAAGCAAGCAATGATGTTAGCTGCATTTATTATTTGGCAATATGCCCTTATTAAAGGCTATTTAATTTTAAGAAAACAAAATAATAGTACATTCACATTTTGCATAGCTGTTATTTTATCGATTTTGCCTCTTATTTTGGCAAAAATCGCACCATTTGCATCGTTATTACCTGAGTTAAAACTTGTTGTTTTTCTAGGTATATCTTACGTAACATTCAGAGCAGTTCAAATGGTATTTGAAGTTCGTGATGGTTTAATTAAAGAGCTTTCTTTCTTTAACTTCTGGGAATTCGTTTTATTCTTCCCTGCAATTTCAACAGGACCTATCGATCGTTACAGAAGATTCCAAAAAGATATTCAAAAGCCACCTAGCGCTGAAGAATATCAAAATTTACTATATACAGGACTAAATCGTATTTTCCAAGGTTTCTTGTATAAATTTATTATTGCTTACTTAATAAAGCAATATTGTATGGATCCAGCATTCGCTCAACACGATACAATCTTTTCAAATATGATTTACATGTATAGCTATAGCTTATATCTATTCTTTGATTTTGCTGGTTATAGCTCTTTTGTAATTGGTGTAAGTTATATGATGGGAATTAAAACGCCAGAAAACTTTAATAAGCCATTCCTTAGTCGTAATATTAAAGACTTCTGGAACCGCTGGCACATGAGTTTATCATTCTGGTTCCGTGATTTTATTTACATGCGTTTCGTCTTTTTTGCAACGAAGAAAAAGTTAATTAAGAACCGTTACACAATTTCATATATCGGTGCATTTTTAAACTTTTTCATTATGGGAATTTGGCATATCCAAGGAAGCGCTGTTGCGCAGTATATTATTTATGGTCTATATCATGCCGCACTGTTTATTTTATTCGATATTTTCGAACGAAAAAACAAGAAGCATAAGTTTTGGCCAAACACTAAATTTACACGCATCCTTGCGATTGTAATTACGTTCCACGTTGTATGTTTCGGTTTCCTAATCTTCTCTGGACACCTTAACAGATACTTTTAATGCACCCTTCTTATTCCATTAAGAAGTTGCACATATAATATATTTCGGATATAAAGGAGATTTTAAAAATGGCAGAATTCAAAGAGCAAGTATTAGATATTTTAGAAGAAGTATGTGAAAACGATATTGTGAAAGAAAACTTAGATGTTCAATTATTTGAAGAAGGTATCCTTGATTCTTTCGCTGTAGTATCTTTATTAGTTGAATTCCAAGAGCGTTTAGATATTGAAGTTTCTATTTCTGATTTTGACCGTGACGAGTGGGCTACACCAAACATGGTTATTAAAAAGTTGGAAGAAATCCGATGAACAAAGCAAAATTTGGTCCGATGCTTTTAGCATTGGCCCTTTTTGCTGTATTCTTACTTATTCCAACGCGCTTCCTACTTCCACTTTTAAGTGATGAAAAAGTAGAACAAGCTGCTACTTCTTTAAAAGAAGAAAAAATTCAAAGTATGATTTTACAGCAAAAGATGTTAGCAAATCCAAAATATCTTCCGATGTACGGTTCATCGGAATTCGCACGTATGGATGCTTTCCATCCATCTAATTATTTTAAAGTAAAGCCTGAAGGGTTCACACCATTCCTTCTTGGACGCGGCGGAACACAAGACCTTGTACATGTGTTAAACTTCGCATCTACAATGGATCAATTGAAAGATAAGAAAATGGTATTCGTTCTTTCTCCGCAATGGTTTGTACCACAAGGTATTGATGAAACGCACTTTGCACCTAACTTTTCAAAGCAACAAGGTTACCATTTCATTTTCAACAATGATTTAAAACCTGAAATGAAAAAACAAATTGCAAAGCGTTTATTAAACTTTGAGATTGTAAAAAAAGAAACTTTATTAAAAATTTCGCTTGAAGGCATTGCTTATGATGATACGAAGTATAAAGTAAAAGCACTTGCTGCTAAACCTTTCGCTTATATTTATCGTAACATTTTAGATCGTAAAGATTTATTTACAGCTATGTTTAATATTAAACCGCACAAAGAAAAGCTTGATCCTTCATTAAAACAAATGAACTGGGAAGAGGCTCGTAAACATGCGGATCAAACAGGTGCAGTAGAATCTGGATCTAATGAATACGGTATTGAAGATGATTATTTCAATAGCAAAATTAAGAAAAAATTAAAGCAACGTGAAGGTTACTTAAAAAATGATGCTTATGACCAATCGCCAGAATATGAAGATTTACAAATTGTACTTGATTTATTAAAACAATCTGGTGCAAAACCGCTCTTCATTTCTGTTCCTGTCAAAGGTCCTTGGTACGACTACGCTGGCTTCCCGAAAGAACGCCGTGAAGCATACTATAAGAAAGTTCATGAGCAAATCGAAAAAGCTGGTTATCCAATTGCCGACTTCTCAAATCATGAATACGATAAATACTTCTTAAAAGATCATATGCACTTAGGTTGGAAAGGCTGGGTTTACATCGACGAAGCCATCCAACAATTTTATAAAGCAAACTAATGAAAAGACCGCTTGAATTACTCAAGTGGTCTTTTTGTATATATTTTGTAATTGCTCGATTGCATTCTCCGCTTCTTTCATAACTCGCTCCACTACATGCTGAGCTGATTCGATTCGTGCCAACGATGCTGCCTGTCCTGCCCAAAGTGACATATATTCTTCCTTATTTTGCTTCGCTGCCTCTTGGCGTATTTTAGAAGTTAATACGTTTTGCACTGGATACATCGGAAGCCCTTCTTCTTTTCCTTCATGTCTCTCTATAAATTCATTCCGGATACCCCGTGCATATTTCCCGGAAAACGCACGAGTTACCGTTGTGCTCGTATCTGTACTATGTAAAACCGCTTCTTTATACACATCGTGCGTAATACTCTCTTCACTTGTTAAAAAGGCCGATCCCATTTGAACACCTTCTGCTCCTAGTGCCAATGCCGCAACAAGCCCTTGTCCGTTCATTACACCACCTGCTGCGACAATTGGGATATGCGGAACAGCTTCTACTAACTGAGGTACTAACGCAAAAGTACCAATCATAGCATCTCGTTCTTTCCCAATAAACGTTCCTCTATGCCCTCCTGCTTCGCTACCTTGTCCGATAATAATATCTACTCCTAGCTCGGCAAGTACTTTCGCTTCCTTCACATGGGTAGCTGTTCCGATAACTTTTATTCCACTTCTTTTTAAATCATTTATTTCTTCTTTTTCTAACGTTTGAAATGCAAAACTAACGACCGGTACTTTTTCATCTAATAGCACTTGTAATTGTTCCTTATAGCTTTTTGGAAGCTTTAACGTTCCTTCTACTTCTATACCTAATTCTCTATTCACTCCGCTTAGTAATACTTTCGCCTCATTTACCTTCTCTTCTTCTATTTGTATCTCTTTCGTTACAAGTAAATTAACACCGAAAGGCTTATCTGTTAGTTCTCTTATTCTATAAATCGCTTCACAAATTTGTTCTGGGCTCATATAGCCCGCTCCAAGCGTCCCTAATCCTCCGCTATTACTTACTGCTGCAACGAGTTCTGGCGTCGTAATCGCGCCTGCCATACCGGCTTGAACAACGGGATACTCAATTTTTAATATGTCTGTTACTCGACTTGTAAACATCATTTTCCCTCCTATTTCCCTTATATCTTCTTTATTTGATAAGCTTTCCCCTGCTTTTGCAAGGGTTGAACTTCATATGAAGCGAATATATTGAAAGATAAGGAGGCTGAGCTTAATGATTTATCCAAATGCATTAAAACAAGGTGATACAGTAATGATTATTGCACCATCTGGTCCACCTACAATCGAAAATGTATTAAAAGGTGTGAATGTATTACAAGAGATGGGGTTATCCGTAATAATCGGGAAGAGTGTTTACGAGAAATATGGATTTTTAGCCGGAAGTGATCAAGTTCGGCTTGACGATATACATGAAGCATTTACAAATAATGAAGTGAAGGCAATTTTTTGTGCACGAGGTGGTTATGGAAGTGCTCGTCTTCTTCCTCACATTCAATATGAAGTTATTAGGCAGAATCCAAAAATCTTTTGGGGATATAGCGATATTACAGCTTTACATACTGCTGTTTCACGTTATGCAAAGCTTATAACATTTCATGGTCCGATGATTGAAGAACTAGGAAAAGGTATTGATTCCCTATCTTTATCCTCTTTTAATCAGCTATTCCATCCGTATTCAACCATTTTATCTGCATCAGAATGTATCGTACCTAGCTCTCACAGTACAGTTACAAGTACGTTAGTTGGAGGAAATTTAGCTGTGTTAACAAGTATAATTGGCTCGCCCTACGAGATAAATACGGACAATACACTTTTATTACTTGAAGACATTGGTGAAGAACCGTACCGCATTGACCGTATGTTAAATCAGCTACTTTTATCTGGAAAGTTTAATGAATGCAGGGGCGTTATTTTCACAAGTTGTCACGACTGCACTCCTTCAAAGCCATCTCAATCATTGCAAACAATATTATATGAATATTTCGCGCCATATCATATACCTGTCCTATTCGGTTTACCAATTGGACATATAAGTCCAAACATCGGTATTCCACTTGGAGCTACAGCGACAATAAACACAAATAATAAAACAGTCTCTATTTCTTCTGGTATAGCCACTCCATGTTCAAATTAAAAAGGAAAAGCGATTACGCTTTTCCTTTTACTTATAATAATTAAAAATTCGTCCAGATGCGATATCTGCAATTTCTTCTGGAATAAATGTTTTACTTATATCAGTGCCAACATTTAATACAGCTGTAGCATCTTTCTCAATGCTACCAAATAACTCTTTCCCACGTATCGTAATAAGGGGCGTTCCTTCTGGCAACACATCTTTTACAAATTCCATTTGTGTAAAGAACGGAACGATCCATCTACCTTCTCCTTGGAAATGACGCAAACGAAGTATTCCTTCTGTTGCCCCGTCCTCTGCTTCTAGTGAACCAGCAACATAAAACTCAGTAGATAAGAGCAATTCATAAAATTCCTTTTGCTTCTGTTTATCATCCCCTGCTACAACAAGTACCTCTTCTAATTTCTTTACTGAAATTTGCTCCATATGATGCCACCCCTATTTCAAAATGATTGTACTTAGATTATACGAAATATTCTTATTTTTTTCTACATAATTCGCAATTGTTTTTTCAAAATAATTTTAATGCTTCTTTTGTCGTCACAATCGTAGCAAACTCTTCATGTAAATTTACAAGTGTCATATTGTGAATATCTTCTGCACTATACTCTTTACCATCTAAACCTTTACGGTTAAAAGTAGCCGTTGCATCACTCACTAAATACGTTGTAAATCCTAAATTCCCTGCCATTCGTGTCGTAGTTTCCACGCAATGATTTGTCGTTAATCCTACAACTACTACTGCATTACATTTGTCCTCTCTTAATTGCTCTTCTAAATTCGTCCCAATGAACGCGCTGTTAACGAATTTCTGAATAACCACTTCACCAGGTAGTGGTTGCACTTCTTCTTTAAAGTTTACCGTTTCCCCTCTCTCATAAAACATTGACCGAGCATCTTCTTTATTTACATGTTGAATATGAAAAACTGGTCGTTTCCTTTTCCTCCATTCTGCTAACAAAATTCTCATGTTTTCTTCAGCAAAAATATTATTTCTCTCGCCCCAATCTTGTAATTGAAATGCCTTTTGTACATCGATTATGATAAGTGCTATTTGATTTGTCATCATTTCCTCCTTAATTTGGCTGTAATTGAAATAGAAAACCAAGTTGTTGTGACGCAGTAATAAAGCAAACATAGGCGCAAAGCTCTACAATTTCTTTTTCTGTCCAATATTGTTTTAATGCGTGAAACATAGTATCATCTATCGCTTTTCGGTCATGAACAAATGTATGCGCAAAAGTAACGGCTACACCAATCTCCTCTGCCTTTTGCACATCATCAGGTCTTCCCTTTGCCATACAGTACGGACATTCATTCCCATACGCTAATGTTCTTCTCACTTGCTCCTTCAACTCTGCTGAAAGAATTCCTTTATTGTACAGTGTATCCTCTAACGTACTCCACGAATGTAATATATCCGAATTATGCCCTAATAACTTTTGAAACTTTGTATCTCCTACATTTGATAATGAAATTCTCTCCATCATTTCCCCTCCTATTTCCTTCTGTTTTATTGTAAAATAAATAACGTTCACTTTACATTTCATATGAATCTTAATTTATATTTTCCCTTTACAAAAATCATTATTTTACTGGAGGTATATTTACAAATGCAACTAGACCGTGTTGATCGAAAAATTTTAAATGAATTATATAATGATAGTCGCCTTTCTATGCGTGAATTGGCGAAACGAGTAAACTTATCTGCTCCGTCTACTGCAGAACGTGTTCGTAAACTTGAAAGTGAAGGCGTTATTCAAAAATATACAATCGATATCGACTATAAAAAAGCAGGACTAGTTTTAGATTGTATTTTAGAAATCACTTTAAAAAATGGTGATACAACACGTATGCAACAGTTTATTCAGTCTTATCCATCTGCAAGTTTTTGTTACCGAGTAACAGGAAGCTTATGCTACATTGTAAAAATTTCTGTTCCTTCACTCGTTGAACTTGAAGAATTTATCAATGATGTTTCTTCATATGCAACGACAGTTTCTCATATCGTATTATCAGAAGTATCTCTTACTCCTGATATTGAACATATCTTCCCAGAAGATTAATTTATTTTTATTCATAAAATATAAAAAAATCCCTTACAATAAGAATAAAAATAATATATTATGTATTAAAATACATAAAGTTCGAGAAAGGGGCTTTACATTGAAAATCTGGTTTTATGAAAAAACGGCACAATTAGATGACTTGCTTGGTATTTGGGACAATGTTCCAACCATCCCGCGAATTGGTGAAAAAGTGGAGATTTTAAAGACAGTCCGTACTGTTACAGATATTAAATATGTAAAGAACGGTAATAATTTTCGTATAGAAATTATTACAAATTAAAAAGTAGCTCCTAAGGAGCTACTTTTTAATTATCTATTATGTGCTTTCTTTATAACGATTTTATCTTCTTCTACTGATACTGTTACATAATCACTTTCTTCTAACCGAAGCTTATTTACAACCTCATCTGGTAACTCTATGGCCATCAATCTATCGGTTACGATCACTTGACTATACACTTCATTTTCTTGTGATGAATTCACTACTTTTTGCTCATTTATAAAACGTACTGGTGGCACGCCAACTTCTTTTACTGTACGCCATTGTTTCCAAACATACGGAATTAACCATAGTAATCCAACAACTGTAAGACCGATACCAATCCATAAATTACTTTGCGCTTGTAATTCAGTAATTGAGATTGTACCACTTTCTTCTCCACCGAAAAATTGCATACTTGTTGCAATCAAATTATTTAGAGCGTGCACAGCTATATTCATCCATATATTTTTTGTCTTTATGTATAAAAGACACATAACGACACCAAACATGAACGCACCAATAACATCAAAATGTCCTAGGCCAAAAATAATTGAAGATATAATTACAGCTTTTTTAATTCCCCATTTATGAGCCATTCGCTGTAAGAAAAATCCCCTAAAAATAACCTCTTCCATAATAGGTGCTAACACACATGCTGAAATGAAAGTAAATATCGTCATATATACGTTACTCGTATTAATAACATTTCCGTCTTCTAGCATAGTAACTAAGAAATTCGGTAACGTATGTGCTAATATGTAAAATTGAATCTGAGATATGCCAACTGAAAAAATCATCCCCATTATCGTTGCTAATACAATTAATCCCCAAGATAAACGTCCTGGCTTATCAAAAAAACTGTTAAATACAACATTATTTTTATTTGTTTTTACGTATAGCCAAAGTAACGGAAATACAAAAAATACAGTTATTTGTGAAATGACCTCCATCGTATTCTCAGAAACATTTGCTAGACCTAATGGTATCATTATAAGGAACACCCCTATAATCATCCATCCAAAAAAGCTACGTAGCCTTATACGTGAAAATGCATAGTGCACATGAAACACCCCCAAAGATAGTAAAAAATAAAGTAAAACTTGAATCAATATTTTA
>NZ_JAKUFY010000090.1:0-21672 GCF_022663675.1 Bacillus cereus group sp. BfR-BA-01355 | reverse complement strand
AGCTTTTTTGTCATTTTCAACATTCTCCGATCCCAATTTTCCTTTTATTATACAAGAAATACCCTATAGAATAGACTTTTTTCAAGTGTCTATTCTATAGGGTACATTTTACTTGTTTCTATAACTTTTTTTGTTACTATTAATAATGAAAGAAAATAAAGTAGTAGGGGAAATAAAATGAAAAAAACAATTGATCATATCGGCATCGCAGTTCGAGATATAGATAGTACGATACGTTTTTATGAAAAGGTGTTGTTAGGAACTTTAATAGATCGTTACGTAAGTGAAGCTCCTGGTGTGGAAAGCGAAGTAGCCATTCTTGAAGTGGACGGAGATAGAATTGAATTACTTGCACCTACGAATAATACGACATCACCAATTGCCCGATTTATAAAACAAAAAGGTAAAGGTGTACATCACGTTGCATATCGTGTAGATGATTTAGATGTAGCTTTAGAAGAGTTAAAAGAACAAGGTATTCGAACGTTAAAGCATACACTTCGAATTAATAAACACGGCAGAAGATTAATCTATCTTAACCCAGCGGATACAGAGGGAACAATCATAGAGTATTGTGATTATCCGGAAGAGAAATAGAAGAAAGATATTTTTAAAAAGGTGTTACGTAATAACGTAATACCTTTTTATTTATGTATTTCACACTTTCTTCACAAATGATTCACGATAACTTTTCTTCTTCAGGAACTTACGTAAATATATTTTATGATATAATAACAATCGACTTTAAAAATGTAAGTAGTATCTATGAAGGTAGTTACTATTATATTGGAAGTTTAGAGGTGAGAGAGAAATAAATAGTTATACTGTATAGAAGATTATATTTAATAAGGTTAATATTTCGCCCGATAATCTAACTTGGGAAGTTAAAGTAATGAAAATATAGCGATGAGGAAGAAAGAAGTGAAATGATTGTGAAAGTAATGAGAAGGTTAGGGGCATGGCTATTACTTGCGTGTGTGCTTATCATATTGATACCGAAAAGTACATCTGCTCATGCGTACGTTGTGAAATCAAACCCTGTTGAAAATGAAACTTTGAAGAAGGCACCATCTGTTGTGAAAATCGAATTCGATGAGGACATACAAGTTTCAAGTTTTAATACATTGTACGTGAGGGATACATCAGGTAAAAGGGTCGATTTGAAAGATGCTCATATTGATAAAAAAAACAAAAAACTATTAGAAGCAGGGTTAAAAGAAAATCTGAAAAACGGACTCTACTCTATTCAGTGGAAAGTGATTTCAGCTGATGGACATCCAATTCAAGGAGTTATTCCGTTCCGAATTGGGTCAGCGGAAGCGGGAGCAGATGATGTACAAGTAGAAGAGATGGGGTATGTCCCGCAAATAGATATGATTATGGAACGTGGGGTTCTATATACAAGTTTCTCACTATTTATAGGAGTGCTATTCTTTAATCTTATTATGTATAAAGGGAATGCAACCTCGGTTCGATCAAGGAGTAAGAACATAATATGGATTTCCTTATTTGGGATATTTATTAGCTTGTTATTCAATCTACCACTACAAGCAAAAATAAATGCAGATGTTTCATGGCTAGAAGCATTCAATCCTTTACTCTTAAAAGAAACGTTACAGCTTTCTGTTTTTGGATATGTATGGATTACTCAAATGGTTCTTATTAGTTCACTTATAATTGTTACGTATTTTGCGATGAAGTGTGGGAAGCTATCGTCGTTTAAAGTATGGAGTATTCCAATAGTATTGTTTATCGGGATACTTGTTATGAAAGCCTTTAATAGTCATGCATATGGTTTGAAGTTTAAAGAGATTGCTGTCGTTATGGATTTTCTGCATTTATTTGCAGCTTCATTATGGATTGGCGGTCTATCATCCATTATTCTTCTTTTACGTAAAGAGGATGACAAGTGGAGTATGTATTGGGATATGATTAAGCGTTTTTCACCGTGGGCAACAGGTGCTGTCATCGTGATTTTAATAACAGGTCTTTTTAACAGTACATTTTTTATTCCAACAATCCACTCTTTATTTGATACGAAGTATGGATTAGCTTTATTAGCAAAAATACTTTTATTCATTTTCATGGGGATATTGGGAATTGTACATTATGTGAAAGGGAAAATGAGAGCGCAGAAGGGATTAGGCGCTACGGTGAAAGTAGAGTTTATCATCGGAATTATCATTTTTGTCATCGTAGCTTTTATGACAAACGTACAAACACCACCGATGCCTCCTACTGGACCTTTTACAGAAAGTAAGCAACTGGATAATGGGTATGAACTTACTTTACATGTAAGTCCTAATAAAGTAGGACAAAATACATTTCATATTACTTTAAAGGATGAAAACGGACAACCTGTTACTGATATGGAGCAAATTATTTTAACTACTCAATCATTAGATATGAATATGGGAAAAGGTTCATTTAAAGTTTCGGCCGTTTCACCAGGAGAATATGAAGCGGAAGGTATGTATATTAACATGACAGGAAACTGGAATATACAAGTGCACGGATTAACAAAATCTTTTGATAGTTTTGATACGGATTATAAATTTATAGTAGGTGGCAGATAAAGTGAAACTTTAATCAGTGGGGGAATCCCACGCTGATTATCAGCCCTCACCAACCTGGCTGTCCGGCGAATAGCGGGATAAAGAGAAGTTACAGAGGAAAAGGAGTTAATAGAAAATGAAACGTATAAAAAAATTAGGTACAACAATGATCGCAACAATAATTGCAATGGGGATTTTTTCGGTACCTGTTAGTGCGCACGTAACTGTGAAGCCAGCAACTTCTGACATTGGCTCTTGGGAGACTTATACAATAAAAGTACCAGTTGAAAAGAATATAGCAACGACAAAAGTTACACTGAAAATACCGTCTGGAGTAAAGTTTCAACAATATGAACCAGTGCCAGGATGGAAAGTGGAAGAGCAAAAAGATAATGATGGAAAAGTGAAAACTGTAATATGGGAAGCAACAGGAGAAGGGATTTTATCCGGTCAGTTTCAGCGATTTACTTTCGTCGCTAAAAATCCGGATAAAGAACAAAAAATAGCTTGGGATGCATATCAACAATATAAAGACGGAGAAATTGTTGAATGGACAGGCGATGAAAAAGCTGAAAAACCACATTCACTTACTACAATTGCAAAAGGTACGTCATTAACAGGAGAACATGGTGAAGTGTCTAATGTAGAGAAGAATGAAGGTACTAGTAATATGCAATTGATAGCGATTGTTTTATCTATTTTGGCGATTGTATCGTCGGTAGGTGCGTGTGTTTTTGTAGTACGTCGTAAAAGGTAAGTAAGATTGAAAGGTCTCATTGAAAGTAATGAGACCTTTTTTATTAGTCTTAGGGATTAGTAAAATGAGGATTACAACATTTTTGTAGTCACTATATAACAAAATTTATTGATACATGGAAATCAATTAACGGTCATTACGTCTTCCGGCAAGGAATCATGTCCTAGCCAGTTTTCAATTAAAGTATTAAATAACTTAGGATTCGCTAAAGAAATTCCATGACCGATTTTAGAAATAATAACACCTGTGCAACGGGGATTACTTTTAAGGATTTCAGTCAACGAGTCTTTCATGATTCTTTTTTCGTTTTCTCCAACAGTTACCAATATATTACTATTAGCATTCTCAAAGTTTTTTGGTATTGTAAACGACATGTTTTCTTCTAGTATTCTTATGAAGGTATTTTTACTTATTTGACAACTGTCATGATAATAGTGATCAAAGTATTCTTTATCTATGTACATTGATTTGGCTTGTATTTTCGAAAACGTCCTACTCTTTATAAGAGGATAGGTTAGCCCAATAGATTTTATAAATGTGTTAGCAAAAGGAATGGATTTGACTAAGGCACTATTTATCATGGCATATTGAATTAAGTTTGGCTTCATGCTGAGCATGGAGATTAATACTTGAGCGCCTAATGAAAACCCAATTACTATAACAGTTTTACCCTGACTTTTTTCTTCAATTAGGTCTATGATTTTTTCAGCACTAAAGTTTATTGAGAAAGGATCTTTACTTCTATTTTTTCCTTGCTCAAGTAAATCAGGGACGAGGCAGTGAAAGTTAGTAAAATGTTTAATTTGTTTGTCCCACATCCAACCACTGACTCCACCCCCATGAATAAACACCATAAGTGTAGAGCTTGAATCTCCAAATTCTTTATACTGTAAAACCATATAATTCCCCCTTATGATTAGAATTGTTAGTCTATTTGTATATATTAGAGAAAATATTCTTACTACTTAAATATCATCATACAATAAAAAAGAGCCTACAAACGTAGACTCTTTCTTATTTTTATTTCACTTCAACCTGCGGCCTTACAGCGAGTGTTTTCGGCTTTATATTTA
Source organism: Bacillus cereus group sp. BfR-BA-01355 (assembly GCF_022663675.1). Classification (NCBI taxonomy): domain Bacteria; kingdom Bacillati; phylum Bacillota; class Bacilli; order Caryophanales; family Bacillaceae; genus Bacillus; species Bacillus cereus group sp. BfR-BA-01355. The sequence goes on along the minus strand of NZ_JAKUFY010000090.1, from coordinate 17,287 downwards.
CGAAACAAATACTCACCACAATAAATAATAGTCCGATGAATAAGCTAATAGTAATGGCCTCATGTAAGAAAATTGAACTTACAATAATAGCGATTAGTGGAATAAGAAATGTATAAGCCCCAACTTTACTTGCTTCACCAGCTCCAACAAGAGTGAAGTATGCAAGCCATCCCATTGCAATAACAAAGAATGAAATAAAGAGTAGTACACTAACAAACGGTATACTCCAAGCAATACTAGACCAGCTTTCAAACTCTGATCCAAATCCAATTAAGCAAAGCCCGCCAATAATAAGCTGCAGTGTTACCATCCAAATGGAATTAACGCGGTGCCCGGTCTTCTTAATAAATACTGTTCCAAGTGCCCAGCCAATAGCGCATCCTATCGCGAGAAGGATTCCGATAATAGAAATATGTCCAGTTAAACTACTAGAGCTAATGACACCTACGCCAATAAATCCAAGAACAAGCCCGAAAATTTTTAAGCCGTACATAGATTCTTCAAGCCAAATCCATGAGAAAATGCCGAGTAAAACAGGTTGTAGAAATACAATGGCGGAAAATAACCCAGCGGGCATATATTGAAGGCCTACAGTTTGTAATCCATAAAATATAATGATGTTAAGTAAAGAAGAAATAACGTATAAATGCCAAGTTTCTTTTAAGTGTAACTCTTTGTATTTCGGTAATGCGAAAAGGAGTAAAATGAATCCTCCAATTAAAGTTCGAACGCCTGCAAATAAAACGGGTGGTGTATAATGCAGGGCAAACTTAGATAAAGGCCAATTGATTCCCCACATGAAAACGAGAAAGGTAAGGATTATGGCCGTCTTAGTTCGAGAAAGCTGTGTCACGGTAAGACCTCCTTGTTGTTATTCATTTCACTATGATATGATATCGACTGTAATAAATAAAATGAATCTTTTTTATGGGGAGTATAAGTGATTAGTTATGACCATTACACAACTGCAAGTATTAATAAAAACTGTTGAGTTAGGTAGTTTTACGAAGGCTGCTCGGGTGTTAAATATGACGCAGCCAGCTGTAAGTCATGCAATTTCAAGTATTGAGTCAGAGTTAGGAGTTACGATTCTTATACGTGATAAACGAAAAGGGCTAATCGTGACGGATGTAGGAAACAGAATTCTTGTGCATATTAGAGAGATTTTGAACGGTGTAGAGAAAATTGAGCAAGAAGTTGCGATGGAGAAAGGACACGAAGTTGGGACGATTCGAATTGGGAGTTTTCCGAGTGCCTCTGCACATTTCTTACCCAAAATGATAAACCTTTTTAAGGAGAAGTATCCGAACTTAGAAGTCGTTCTTTGTGAAGGAACGATTAAAGAAGTTGAAGATTGGTTAGTATCGAGGGTTGTTGATATAGGAATTGTTATTTTGCCTAATAAAGAGATGGAGATTGTCCCATTAACGAAGGGGAAAATGGTTGCTATCTTAAGAGATGATCATCCTCTTTGTAAGAAGGACTCTATTACAATTAGTGATTTAGAGAATGAACCGATCATATTATGTAAGGGTGGATACGAACCACCCATTATTGATATGTTTAAACAAGCCAACGTACCACTTCGGGCTGAGTATGTAATATCAACCGTTACTACAGCTTTAAACATGATTCAAGAAGGGCTAGGTATTGCAATATTAGCCGAATTATCTTTAACGAATTTACCACAGAATGTGCAAACGAGAGAATTGGAACCACAAGTATGGAGAGAAATTGCTTTAGCTGTTCCTTCATTAAAGGATTCCTCAATCGCTGTGCAGCTATTTATTGAAGAATTTCAAGCGCTATTTGCAGAATAAAAAGAGGTGTCTCATATATCATAATGGGACACTTTTTTATTTGCTTATAAAAAATCTATGAAAAGGATTGACTTATCTTTTTGTTGTAACTATAATGATTACATCAAGGTGGTGATCACGATGAAAATTAGTAGCCGCTTTTCTATAGCTGTTCATATTTTATCTATTTTGAAAAACAATCCATCTTCACTTTGTACTTCAGACTATATAGCTGAAAGTGTAAACACAAATCCAGTAGTCATTCGTAAAATTATGTCGTACTTGAAACAAGCTAGTTTTGTATATGTAAATCGCGGTCCAGGTGGTGCGGGATTACTAAAGGATTTACATGAAATCACATTGTTAGATGTGTATCATGCAGTAAATGTAGTAGAAGAAGACAAGCTATTTCATATTCACGAGCAACCAAATCCAGATTGTCCAATTGGAGCAAATATTCAAGCGGTGTTAGAAGTTATATTAATACAAGCGCAATCCGCGATGGAAGAAGTTTTGAGAAATATTACGATGGGGCATTTGTTTGAAATTTTGCAAGAAAAAATGAATGCTTAAATCATATTTATATTTTTTTATTATCAATGTAACTGATTCGATTACAACTATAAAGGTAAGGTGTAAAAGTATGACTGTAAAAATGAAAGTATACTCAGATTTTATATGTCCATTTTGTTTTTTAGCAAAAGGTCCATTAGATGAAGTAGCGAAAGAGAAAGATGTAGAAATTGAATGGATGCCATTTGAATTACGTCCAAGTCCATATTCAAAAATAGATCCATGGAATGAGCCAGAAAAATTAGGCTCATGGGATGCTTTTATTCTTCCAACTGCGAAGAAGTTAGGAATCGATATGCGTTTGCCACGTGTTTCTCCGCATCCATATACACATTTAGCTTTCGAAGGGTGTCAATTTGCGAAAGAACGTGGACTAGGAAATGAGTATCATCACCGCGTATTCACAGCGTTTTTCCAAGAAGAGCAAAACATTGAAGATATTGATGTTTTAACAAAATTAGCGGTAGAAGTAGGTCTTCCTGAAGCTGAATTTAAAGATGCGTTAGTAACTCGTAAATATAAAGAAAAGCATCAAGAAGCAATTCAGTACGCATATGATGAAGCGAATATTATGGCTGTTCCAACTGTCATGATTGGAGATGAAGTCATTCAAGGGCTAGCTAGTAAAGAAACGCTACAAAGAGTCATTGATAAAGAAATTGAAAAGGATAAAACAAATTCATTTGAAGGTATGCAATGTAATACAGATGGATATTGCTAATTCGCTTGTTATGAAATAACAAAATAAATTATAAAACAAATATTTGGAGGAATTAAAATGTCAGCAACTACAACAAACTTAAAAGAAGCAATTGTGAACCGTCGTTCTATTCGTAAAGTAACAAAAAACGATGCAATTACGAAAGAAAGAATTGAAGAAGTTTTAAAAACAGCTTTACACGCACCAACATCTTTCAATATGCAAAGTGGTCGTATGGTTGTATTAATGGATGGAGAGCATGAAAAGTTTTGGGATATTGTTAAAGAAACACTAAGAGCTCGCGTACCAGCAGAAAACTTTGAAGCGACTGTAGAAAGATTAAAAGGTTTCCATACAGGTGTTGGGACTGTGTTATTCTTTGAAAATCAAGCAACAGTAGAAAAAATGCAAGAAAATGCACCATTATATAAAGATCAGTTCCCATTCTGGTCTCATCAAGGAAATGCAATGTTACAACATACTGTATGGATGTTATTATCGGCTGAAGGAATTGGTGCATCATTACAACATTACAACCCAATCGTAGATGCTGAAGTGAAAGAAACTTGGAACATTCCAGCAGAGTGGAGCTTAGTAGGTCAAATGCCATTTGGTGAACCAAACGAACAACCAGCAGAAAGAACGTTCTTGCCTACTGAAGATGTAGTGAAATTTTATTAAGAAATACAATATGTAACGAGAAGGAAGCTGTGCTTAAAAACAGCTTCCTTTTTGTAGTGGTGTTAATTTATGCGCATTTAGGGAAGAAATATAAGAAATAATACGGTGAGAAGGGAATTAGAAAAATGAATGATGAGAAAAAATATACAGTGGTAGGTACTGATGTTGAGGAAGTAAAGCGTTTAAATAAAAATTCAGGATTAACGTATAATCAAGTGAAAGAAATGTTAGCAAAGCAAATGCAAAAAAAGAAATAATTAGATTGAAATCTTTCATTTTTTCATTTAGCATTTTGATTGGAGAGAGTTAAGTAAAAGGTAACTCTCTTTTTTGTATAGCTAAGCATCTTATAGAGTGGAGGAAGCAACATGAAGAAATGGGTAAAGGTAACGCTGTCTATCACTGGAGGCATTGTCTTATTAGCGTGTGCCGGCGGATATTACGTGTATAAAAATTATTTTCCAAAGGAACCTGAGCGTATTGTATATGATAAAGAAAGAGTGCTACAACCGATACATAATCAGCTTAAAGGAATCAATATAGAAAATGTAAAGATAAAAGAAAAAGAAGTCGTAAATGCGACTGTAGATGAGCTTCAAAAAATGATTGATGATGGAAAGTTGTCATATGAAGAATTAACGAGTATTTATCTCTTTAGAATACAAGAACATGATCAAAATGGAATAACATTAAATTCTGTTACAGAGATAAATCCTAATGCGATGGAAGAAGCAAGAAAGTTAGATCAAGAGCGGGGTAGAAACAAAAATTCGAATTTATATGGTATTCCTGTCGTTGTAAAAGATAATGTACAGACGGAAAAAGTGATGCCGACTAGTGCAGGAACTTATGTATTAAAAGATTGGATTGCAGATCAAGACGCAACAATTGTGAAGCAGTTGAAAGAAGAAGGAGCATTTGTTTTAGGAAAAGCGAATATGTCTGAGTGGGCGAACTATTTATCTTTTACAATGCCAAGCGGGTATAGCGGGAAGAAAGGACAAAATTTAAACCCGTACGGTCCGATTACATTCGATACTTCAGGATCAAGTTCAGGATCTGCTACAGTAGTTGCGGCAGATTTTGCGCCGCTTGCAATTGGAACAGAAACGACGGGATCGATTGTTGCACCAGCGGCGCAGCAATCAGTAGTTGGGTTACGTCCATCTTTAGGTATGGTAAGTAGAACAGGAATTATTCCATTAGCTGAAACTCTTGATACAGCAGGACCTATGGCAAGAACAGTAAAAGATGCAGCAACGTTATTTAATGCAATGATAGGTTATGACGAAAAAGATGTTATGACAGAAAAAATGAAAGATAAAGAAAGAATTAATTATACAAAGGATTTATCAATAGATGGATTAAAAGGGAAAAAGATAGGGCTTCTTTTTTCTGTAGACCAACAAGATGAAAATAGAAAAACAGTAGCAGAAAAAATAAAAAAAGACCTTCAAGATGCAGGTGCAATATTGACTGATTATATTCAGTTAAACAATGGGGGTGTAGATAATTTGCAAACTTTAGAATATGAGTTCAAGCATAATGTAAACGACTATCTTTCACAGCAAAAGAATGTACCGGTAAAATCGTTAGAAGAGATTATAGCGTTTAATAAAAAGGATAGTAAAAGACGAATAAAGTACGGACAAACATTAATTGAGGGGTCTGAAAAATCTGCTATAACGAAAGAAGAGTTCGAAAACGTAGTACAAACGAGTCAAGCAAATGCAAAAAAAGAGCTAGATAGGTATTTAGTAGAACAAGGTTTGGATGCTCTAGTTATGATTAATAACGATGAAGTTCTTCTATCAGCTGTAGCTGGTTATCCGGAATTAGCGGTTCCTGCTGGATATGATAAAAATGGAGAACCAATCGGTGTAGTGTTTGTAGGGAAACAGTTTGGTGAAAGAGAGCTTTTCAATATGGGATATGCGTATGAACAGCAGTCTAAAAATAGAAAATCACCTAGTTTATAAAAAGATTATATGAAAAATAACTGGAGTCCACCGAAATATGTTGGTGGATTCCAGTTAAACGAATCTAACAATATGAAAAGAAAAAAAGGATTCTTCTTAATTAGTAAGAAAGATTGTCTATAGGAGTTCATAAAATGTAATATATTCAATTTCCATCCATTGAAGGGGGAGGTTAATTCTTAATGAATGAAGTAAAGAGTTTTTTTCGAAGTAGAGGGTTTCAACGGTTTCTCGTTTTAATAATAGTAGCGCTTGTATTATATGCATTAAAAAGTATGATCAATTTAATATTAATTACGTTTATACTGACGTTTTTAATGGATCGATTTCAACGTTTTATTTCAAGAAAATTGAAAGTAAACCGGAAAATTGTTATTGCATGTTTGTATATAATACTAGTTTCCTTTATAGGCACAACGTTATATAAATATTTACCTGTGCTGACGATACAAATTTCACAATTAATTTATCAATTTAAACTGTTTTTTCAAAATCCACCTGATAATGAAATCGTTAAATATGTACTTTCGACAATTAATGGGATGGAAGTATCAAAATATATAGAACAAGGTGTAGATGTCATATATCAATCAATAGCAAATATAGGGAAGGTAAGTTTACAAATATTATTATCTCTAATTTTAAGCTTATTTTTCTTATTAGAAAAAGAGCGTATTATTACATTTACATCTAAGTTTAAAGATAGTAAGTTAAAAATCTTTTATGAGGAAATTGCATATTTTGGTGAAAGATTTGCAAGATCGTTCGGAAAAGTAATTGAAGCTCAGTTTTTAATTGCCGTTGTAAATTGTATTCTTACTGTCATTGCATTAATTGTTTTAGGATTTCCACAGCTACTTGTATTAGCTGTTATGGTTTTCTTACTAGGGTTGATTCCTGTTGCAGGTGTGATTATTTCTTTGTTTCCACTTTGTATCATTGCTTACAACGTAGGCGGAGTTATGTACGTAGTATACATACTCGTGTTCATAACAGTAATCCACGCTCTTGAAAGTTATTTTTTAAATCCGAAGTTTATGTCTGCAAAAACAAATTTACCAATCTTTTATACATTTATGATTCTCATCTTCTCAGAGCATTTCCTCGGAATATGGGGGCTTATTATCGGGATACCAATCTTTATCTTTTTATTAGATGTACTTGATATAAATAATGAGGATGCGACTAAAAAATAAGAAATGATAGAAAATCATTAAAAAGTCATAGGGGATAATGAAAATAAAAAAGCAATCCAAAATAAATTGGATTGCTTTTTATCTTAATTAAAGAACCGGAGCCATTGTTTCTTTTAATACTTGAACAGAGTGATCGAATTTTAATTCTTCTTCTTCACTTAATTCAACCTCTAAAATTTCACGAACACCGCCGCGATTTAAAACAGCAGGCACCCCGATATAAACATCTTTTTGACCATATTGACCTTCTAAGTAAGCTGATACAGTTAATACACTATTTTCGTCGTTTAAAATTGCTTTTGTAACACGTAGAAGTGACATACCGATACCATAATAAGTTGCGCCTTTACGCTCAATAATATGGTAAGCTGCATCACGGACGTTTATGAAAATTTTGTCTAAATCTTCTTGATTATACGTGTTGTCTTTTTCAAGCAGTGTTTGTAGTTTTTGGATACCAACGGAAACATGACTCCAAACAGGAAGTTCAGTATCGCCGTGTTCTCCGATAATATAAGCGTGAATGTTGTGTGGACCAATATCGAAGTACTCACCTAACATATAGCGGAAACGAGCAGAATCAAGCGTTGTACCAGAACCGATTACACGTTCTTTCGGTAAACCAGATTCTTTCCAAGTTACGTAAGTTAAAATATCTACAGGGTTTGTTGCGATTAAGAAGATTCCATCAAATCCGCTATCCATAATACTGCGAACGATTTGTTTAAAGATTTTAGCGTTTTTCTCAACTAAATCTAAACGTGTTTCGCCTGGCTTTTGTGGTAATCCAGCTGTAATAACTACAAGGTCAGCATCTTTACAATCTTCGTAGCTGCCTTTCCATACTCTAGTTGGAGCTGGTGCGAATGGAACAGCATGACTTAAATCCATTGCTTCTCCTTCAGCTTTTGCCTCATTTACATCGACTAAAACAAATTCTTCAGCTACGGCTTGGTTAATCATGCAGTAAGCATAACTACATCCAACTGCTCCTGTTCCTACTAATACAACACGGTTAATACCTTTTTTCATTTCAAAATTCCTCGCAATTTCATTGGTTTTGTTATGTAAGATAATACGTCTTACTTCTATAGAATCATATCTAGTTTATTACATTTTATAAAAGATATTCAAGTATTTGAAAATGTATCCGTGTAATTCCTTGCCCAAAACATAGGAATGAAGGTAACTGAATATAATTCAGTAAAATCCTTTGTAAAAGGGGAAATGGCATGGGGAACCCATTAACAATGGAAGAAATGCTTCATATTATTCATGCAGGGCTTGTTAAAAAGAATAACCCAAAACGGATTACGATTGCCGGTGCAGGGATTTCTGGATTAGTTGCAGGTTCTTTATTAAAAGAGGCTGGGCACGAAGTAACGATTATAGAAGCAAATAACAGAATAGGTGGCAGGGTGTATACGATTCGGGAACCATTTAGTGTGGGTTTATATTTTAATGCGGGACCGATGAGAATCCCTGATACCCATAAGTTAACCTTAGCGTATATTTATAAATTTAAACTACCTTTAAACCTTTTTATAAATAAAACTTTTGCAGATATCATTTACACGAATAACATTCAAACGAGATTGAATGTGTTTGAAAATGATCCAAGTGTACTTGAATATCCGGTTTTGGATAAAGAAAGAGGAAAAACGGCAGAAGAGTTAATGATTGAGGTATTAGAACCAATACTAAATTATATTAAGAAGGAACCTGATAAAAACTGGCTTATTGTTGAAAAAAAGTATAAAACGTATTCGCTTGGTTCATTTTTAATGGAGTATTATTCAGATGTTGCAATAGATATAATCGGGGTACTTCTTGATATGGAAGCTTATATGGGAATGTCCTTAATTGAAGTATTACGTGAAATGATCTTCTTTACTTCAACAACGAAATATTATGAAATAACTGGTGGAATGGATAAGTTATCGAATGCATTCTTACCACAATTAAGAGAGCATATTTTAATGCCGTATAAGATTGATAAAATCATACAAGAAGATAATAAAGTAATGTTACAAGGAAACCATGAGCAAACGTTAGAGCAATTTACAATAACAAGTGATTTTGCTATTATTACAATTCCGTTTTCAGCGTTAAGATTTGTAGAAGTTCAGCCATACTATTTATTCTCTTATTTTAAAAGAAGAGCAATTCGTGAATTAAATTATATTGCTGCAACTAAAATTGCAATAGAGTTTAAAAGTAGATTTTGGGAGAAAGCGGGACAGTGTGGTGGGAAATCTATTACTGATTTACCGATACGGTTTACATACTATCCGAGTTATGGCATTCATACTCCAGGACCAGCTGTTGTGTTGGCTAGTTATACGTGGGCAGATGAGGCGTTAACATGGGATAGTCTCCCGCAAAGAGATCGTATTCGTTACGCATTAAAAAATTTAGCGGAAATATACGGTGACATCGTCTATAGTGAGTTTGTCACTGGAACATCTTTTAGCTGGAGTAAAAATCCGTATTCTTGCGGTGCATTTACAGCTTTTGAACCAGGCCAAGAGCTCGAGTTATTTCCGTATATTACACCACCATCTGGAAAAGTACACTTTGCAGGAGAGCATACGACATTAACACATGGATGGATGCAAGGAGCAATTGAGTCTGGAGTTAGAGTTGCATATGAAGTAAATGAGCAGTGAATCTCTTATATTTACAAATGGTCATTCTTTTAATAAAATGATAAATATAAATCGTAATTATTACGCTTTGAATACATTTGAAATAAAGAAATGGATGGTCGGTTGAATGAATAAAGTGGAGATTCATATATTAGGTGGTTTTTTAGGTAGTGGAAAATCAACATTATTACAAAATTTATTGTTAGCAGAGAAAAAGAAGAATAGAAAAGTTGCAGTATTAATGAATGAAATTGGTGAATACTCGGTAGATACAGATATTATTGGAAAAGAGAATGTGTTAAGAGAACTTCTTAAAGGCTGTATTTGTTGTACGTTAAAAGAAGAGCTTGAAATACAATTACATTCGTTATACCAACAAGAAAGACCAGATGTCATTTATATAGAAACGACAGGTGTTGCGCATCCAATTGAAGTGTTAGACGCGTGTGTCTCGCCAATTTTAGCTCCTTTCCTGGAAGTGAAATCAATTGTAGTCGTTTTAGATGCAGTAAGGTGGTTAAACAAAAGTATATTAAGTGCAAATGTACAACAGCTATTGCATGAGCAACTGAAATTTGGTAGTCACATTCTTGTTAATAAAGCAGATTTACTAACAGATGAAGATAAGAACATAGTACTTGAAGAAGTAAAGACAATAAATGATCATGCGAAAATGTATGAGACAAAGTATTGTAATATATCTTTAGAAGATATAGAAGAAGCAGAATTTCCAAATGATGAGGAACATGAGACACTACACGTTAAACAGCATTTACATATACAAACGATGACGTATCAATTTACGAAACCGATTGATCAAGACAAATTATATGAATGGCTTTCGAATTTACCAGATAGTATTTATCGAGTGAAAGGCTTTGTGAAATTCCATGGAGATAAATACCCTCACCTATTCCAATATTCGTTCGGAGTACCGACTTTACTGGAACAAGATTTCGGTTTCCCAACAAACTTAGTAGTAATTGGAGAAGGAATAGATAAGAAACGATTGGCTGAAGGGTTAGAGAAAGTAGAACTTAACTCTAATTAAGGTGAAAAGACTAACTTAAAAAATAAGTTAGTCTTTTTGTATGGCCATTACTAAAATGAAACAGTATTTTCAATTGGATTGCAGAATATATATTGATTGTATGTCCGTTTCCATTACATAGGAAGGTGATTATATATTTGTGCCGAATGTAGAGGGTACTACAAGAGTTTTCCATTATCTATCGTATTAGTTAGTCATGATTACGGACAGGGGATTTTGGCGTGTTTGATTCTATCAGAAAGTAAAGTATGGGGAGGATCACAATGTCGATGAAAAAACGTAAGTGGCTAAAGACAATGTTTACTGGTTGTGTTTTAGGTTCGTTATTAATAACGGCAGCTTGTTCAGGAAAGAAAACAAGTACAGAAGATGAAAAAACGATTAAGGTAGGAGTCCTTGCTTCTTTAACAGGACCGCTAGAATCGTATGGAAAACAAACAGTGAACGGATTTGAATTAGGGTTAGACTATGCAACTGGTGGGACTGGGAAAGTAGATGGGAAAAAGATTAAGTTTGTTGTAGAAGATACAGAAACGAAAGCGGATGTAGCAGTGAAGAAAGCTACGAAGTTATTAGAAGAAGAGAAAGTTGATTTTTTAGTTGGATCGTCTAGTTCAAGTGATACGTTAGCGGTTTTACCACTGGCAGAAGAATATGAAAAGATTATGGTTGTAGAACCGGCAGTTGCGGATAGTATTACCGGGAAGAACTGGAATAAATATATTTTTAGAACTGGAAGAAGTTCCTCACAAGATGCGATTGCAGGAGCAGCAGCAATTGCGAAAAAAGATGTAAAGATTGCGACATTTGCCCCAGATAACGCTTTTGGTCGTGAAGGGATTGCTGCATTTAAAGCGGGTGCGAAAAAATTAGGTGCGAACATTGTAAATGAGCAATACGCAGATACGAATTCAACAGATTTTACAGCAAATATTCAAAATATAATTAGTTCAAAACCAGATTATTTATTTATCGTTTGGGCAGGGGCAAATTCACCTTGGAAACAGTTAAAAGATATGAATGTGGAAGCGCAAGGTATTAAAATATCTACTGGAGCGCCAGATATACCAGCATTAAAAACAATGGATGCATTAGTAGGTATGCAAGGTTTTTCTGTATATTATCACACACTTCCAAAAAATAAAGTGAATGATTGGCTAGTTGAAGAGCATAAAAAACGTTTTAATGGTGTAGTGCCAGATTTGTTTACAGCGGGAGGAATGTCAGCAGCAATTTCTATTGTAGAAGCCTTAAAGAAAACAAAAGGTGATACAGATGTAGATACCTTGATTAAGAAAATGGAAGGAATGGAATTTGATACACCGAAAGGAAAGATGAAGTTTAGAGAGAAGGACCACCAAGCGATGCAGACACTGTATTCTATCACATTGAAAAAGCAAGACGGTGTTGATTATCCGGTGCCAGTGTTAGAGCGAGAATTAACGATGAAAGAAACAGCACCACCAGTTCAAAATAAATAGACTGAATTTTCTGTTGTTTTTGTATAAAGAGGGGGGACCCTCTTTATACATATTTCTTTCATACTCACGTCTTTAAAGGGAGGGATTTCGTGCCACATTTGCTAGAGACGAAAAATCTTAGTGTATCTTTTGGTGAACATCATGTTATTAAAGATGTAAATTTAACTGTCCAAAAAGGAAAGCTCATTTCTATTATCGGGCCAAATGGTGCGGGGAAGACAACATTATTTAATTTACTAAGTGGACAGATTTCACCAACAACAGGTGAAGTGTATTTTAAAGGGCAAGATATTACAGAACTATCGATTTCAGATCGAACACGCTTAGGAATCGGTCGCTCTTTTCAACTTACAAACATATTCCCAGAATTAACAGTACTTGAAAATGTTCGTTTAAGTGTTCAATCATTCGTACAAGATTACTATAGCTTTTTCCCGAATCCAGCAAAATTTAAGCAACAAGTTGGAGAGGCGAGACGTTTCTTAAAAACAGTATTACTCCACGAGAAAGAGAACGTATTAGCGAAAGATTTGGCACATGGGGAGAAAAGAAAGCTAGAACTTGCGATGTTATTAGCTTTAAAAACGGATGTGTTATTACTTGATGAGCCGACGGCAGGTATTTCGGTTGAGGAAGTCCCTGCTATATTACAAGTGATTGAAAATATTAAGAAACATCCAGAGAGCACAATTGTACTTATCGAACACAAAATGGATATGATACTAGGTTTGTCAGATCATCTTATCGTTTTATTTCATGGAGAGTTATTGGCTGAAGGATTGCCAGAAGAAATTATAAAAGATGAGCGTGTACAAAGTGCTTATTTAGGGGGATTATATAGTGGCACTATTACAAGTGAATAATATAGAAACGTATTTAGATCAGTTTCATATTTTGCAAGGAGTATCTCTTACTGTTGAGAAAGGGACGATTACTGTACTGTTTGGTAGAAACGGGGCAGGGAAAACAACGACATTACGCTCAGTTATGGGGTTTCACCGGATTGCAGATGGTGAAATTTATTATGATAGTGCAAAAGTAAGTGGATTACCTACACATTTAATTTCAAGGAAAGGAATAGGGTATGTACCAGAAAATCAAGGTATTTTTCATGATTTGACAGTAGAAGAAACATTCGCTCTTGCTAGGGGGAAAGGTGAAGAAGTAGAAGGGAAAATAGAGTGGATGCTGGAACTATTTCCGGATTTAAAGCAGTTTTGGAATAAGAAAAGTGGGCTCTTAAGCGGAGGACAAAAGCAAATGTTGGCTATTTCAAGAGCGTTTATTAATAGTGATGGATTATTATTAATTGATGAGCCGAGCAAAGGGCTATCTCCGATAATGGTAGAGAAATTAATGGTAGCTATTTTGAAGATGAAAGAGAAAACAACAGTTTTACTTGTTGAGCAAAATTTTATGATGGCTAGTCAAATTGGCGATTATTTTTACATTATGGATAACGGACGAATTGTTCATAACGGTTTTATGAATGAATTAAAAAAGGATAAGGAAATGTGTCATAAATATTTAGGAATCTCTTAACATGAACCCGAGGTGAAAAGGATGGATGTGTTAATAAATTTATTTGTAAATGGGATTTCAACAGGGATGCTCATTTTTTTGTTAGCATCAGGTCTTTCACTTATTTTCGGTCTAATGAGCGTTTTAAACTTTGCACACGGTGGTTTATTTGCGTGGGGAGCATTTACAGGTGTTTGGTTATTTAATATGACAGGAAGTTATATATTAGCTTTAGTTGGAGCAGTAGCTATGGGAATGTTCCTAGGATTTATTTTAGAAAGGTTTCTTATTAGACCAGTATATGGAAATCATGTTCGACAGCTGCTCGTTACGCTTGGAGGAATGCTCGTTCTTAGTGAGTGTATTAAAATATTTTGGGGGCCAAACCCTATTAGTGCAAAATTACCGTTATGGTTACAAGGAAGTTTTACATTCGAAGGAATTATATTAATTAAATATCGTCTATTCGTTATTTTAATTGGAATAATTATTTACATTGCACTACAACTATTACTCCAAAAGACGAAGATAGGTCTTATGATCCGTGCAGGTGTAATGGATAAAGAAATGGTTCAAGCGCTTGGTATTAATGTAAAAGCGATATTTTCTTTCGTCTTTTTATTAGGAGCAGGGATGGCAGCTTTGGGAGGTTTCTTATTAGCACCGTATTCGGGTGTTATTTTCGCCGAGATGGGCATGCAGTATGCAATTTTAGCTTTTATAGTAGTAATTATCGGAGGATTAGGAAGCGTACAAGGTTCAGCTATTGCTTCTTTAATTGTTGGATTAGCTGGGGCTTTTACAGCGTATTTTATACCAGATTTATCACTTGCAATTAATATGTTAATGTTACTATTTTTCTTAATAGCGAAGCCAACTGGACTTGTTGGTGAAAAGGGGTGAAATGGTGAACAACACATCGGACCGAATTAAAGTATACTTCGGAGTATGTATGCTCATTTGTTTAAGTGTATTTCCATTCGTAAATGATTCACGGAGCCTGTTAATTTTGTTCACTCAAATCTTCATCTTTGCTATTTTTGCAATGAGTTTTGATGTATTGCTGGGGTATACAGGAATTGTATCGTTCGGTCATTGTATGTTCTTTGGAATAGGAGCATATGGAGTAGCGCTTTTATTTGATCGGCAAGGAGTATCTATAACGAACTTTTTAATAGGAATAGTAGCTGCAATTATCGTTTCAGCAATTGTTAGTTATATAATCGGTTTGCTTTCTTTACGACTGAAAAGTCATTTTTATGCAATGTTAACACTTGCTATTTCACAGTTGTTTTTCGTCCTTGCTGAAAAATGGCGTGGGCTCACTCACGGAGGGGATGGTTTTACATTTGGTGTACCAGACTTATTCCGTGATCGTTTTACCTTTTATTATGTAACACTTATATGTTTAATTGTCATTTTTATTCTGTTACGTCTTTTCACTAAATCTTCTATTGGAAAAGTATTAAAGGCAATTTCACAAAATGAGCAACGTGTTGAAGCGCTAGGATATAAAGTTCTTCAGTATAAAATTATTGCTAGTATTGTGGCAGGAGTAGTAGCTTCGATTAGTGGTGGTTTATTTGTTATTACATTACGCTTTGTCAATACGACTGTATTTTCAATTGAAATGACACTAAATGCACTCTTGATGACAATGATTGGAGGAGTCGGAACATTAATTGGAGCTATTGCTGGATCTGGGATTATTGAATCCCTAAAATATTATTTATCAGAACTAGCGACGGAATATCCGATTTTTGAAAGATGGACGATTATTCTAGGTTTATTGTATATTATCGTGCTACTCGTTTTTCCGAAAGGATTGGTTGGGACGGTTAAGAAATTGAAGAGTTTTAAAAGGAATAAAAAGGAGAAAAGTACAGAAGTGGAGCAAAACGTGTGAAAAATCAATTGTATACAAAATAAAAATCCCTCTTTTATATTCGTTAAAGAGGGATTTTTATTTTGAAAAAAGTTTGTAATCAAAGTCATTTTATTAATCAAATAGTTCATCAGGGATATGCTTTATAAAGGTTTGATTCGTAAAAAAATGAACAGCTAAATTCTCAAGGGGAACATCTTCAATTATTACTAATGTATCATTTTTAATCGGTAAAAAAGCTATTCCTTTTCCATCAGCAATAAACTCTTCCATAAGCGAATAAGAATCCAACTGTTGAAGTTGTCGCTGAGATAGATTGTTTTCTTTTAGAAATTGTATTGTCTTATTCCTAAAAGGGCACTTTTTGTCATTGCTAACGAAGAAAATTTCTTTTGAATAATCAATGGTACATTTTTCTTTCGCTTTTAATAAGCCTACAGAAATTGAGGTTGTGAACACTTTTTTAAACGATGCGTCAGGATAATCCTCATAAGTTATGACCATATCAACTTTTTGTTGCTGCAGTAATCTTTGCAAATGACTACTACTTTCTACATATATTTGATAATTTCTGAAATTTACTTTAATACGCTTACTTAAATAATTTGTCAAAATAGATTGTGACGTCGCTATTATATAAGAAGAACCACTCGTTTTAATTTCATCTTTTACTTCTTCTAATAGAGTTAATATTTTATTCGTGTAATCTAATAAAATGTCACCAGCAGGTAACAAGGAAACACCTTTGTTATCTCTATGTAGTAAAGGCGTTTCTAATTCTTGTTCTAATTTTTTGATTCGCTCAGTTACGTTCGGTTGAACATATCCTAACTCTTTAGCAGCTTTACTAATAGAACCCTCACTGGCCACAGTTTTGAATATAATAAGATCATTTATTTCCATGTATCTCAGCCCCTTATGCACTATCATTATAAATGATACCAAACATAATTTATACCTATTTTACGTTAGCCGCTTATCGATTTATCATAATGTATATAAGATTGAAAGCGAGTGATAAACATGATTGGAATGCAATATAAGGTCATTCTTCCAAAGGATTATGACATGGAAATTATTAAGAAAAGGGTAAAGGATAATGGCTATAAAACTGATGGTTTCCAAGAACTAAATTTTAAAGCTTATTTAATTACGGAAACGGAGAAAGACGGGAATTTTTATAACTGCTATGCACCTTTATATATTTGGAATGGTCATGAAGGGATGAATAAATTTACCTTTGAAGGGTATTACGATAATATTTTACAATCGTTTGGGTGGCAACAAATACATATAGGTGTTCCGTTAGTTGTTAATCTAAGTGATGGATTTAAGAAAAGTAGATATGTTGTTGAATATGCAGGAAGTATTTCTCAAAGTAAAACGTTGATTGGGACTCAATTAAACACGATAAATGAAAATGTACAAAACAATGAAAAGTGTTTAGGGAATGTAATCGTTTATAATCCGGATAAATGGGGATACAGTAGGTTTGAGTTTTATGAAGAGAAGCCTGAAATGGTAACAAATAAAGGTGTTACAGTATATGAGATTTTGCACATTTCACGATGAAAACTTGTTGAAATTAAATTAAGAAAAAGGAATGAAAATGTATGCCTTTTGTGAACGTTTATTATCATGAAAATATATTAAATAAAGAAGAGTTGAAAAAGATAGGTGAATGTATTCATCTGTCATTAATTGAACATTTTAACATCCCTGAAAATGATTTTTTTCAAATGTTTTTACCTTATCAACAAAATCACTTTTTAT
>NZ_JAKUFY010000089.1:0-21708 GCF_022663675.1 Bacillus cereus group sp. BfR-BA-01355 | reverse complement strand
AAATATATGTTCGTTTTAAGAAAATGGTGAGTGCTTTTGAAAAAGCAAAGAGCACCTTTTAAGGTACTCGATGGCTAATTCTGAAATGATTATGATTAATGTATGTATGTTTCTAGTATAGGTGCAGTTTTTATATAAAATATTTAGTTAATATTAAAGAGCACCTTAGGAGAAAGGCGCTCAATGACCAAGGAGTGTATCAGAAATGATACTAAATGATTCATAATGAGATGTTTATGATTATTGTATGTATGTTCATAATTTATGTGTAGTTTATAAACAAAATCTTTATTTAAATAAAAAGAGCACTAATCGAGAGCGCTCCTTATACCTCATTATAACGACAGTGACGAGCTCACATTATATAGAAAGGCACTATATTGTATGTCAAAGTATGAGGTTAGTGAATGGATTTAGATAAAATCGTTATTTGAGAATAAGAGGTGGGATTGTTGGACAAGTATCGGAAATTATATGTATCACTAAAAAATGAGGATGAACTGATAACGCTATTTAGCAAAGAAAGTTTTAGCGACATTACGGATATGTTGAATGAAGAAAAATTTATAATGCTTTTTGATTTAAGAAACGGATTGTACTTACCTTGTGCGCTAAATACAGATCATATAACTGTTGTTTTCAGGGGAGAAGATTAAAACAAAAACGCTATTTGAATAGCCCTGGGAAAATACCGAAGATATCTAAAATAATTAAGAGAGCAGTCCCAATTATCAAAAATAAATATTTAAGAACTTTGAGTGTTGTTTTCATTAATTCGCCCCTAAGTTTTTGATTATTTTAGGTAGTTAGGCAGATTTTTATACAAATAAAAACTTCATTTTACGCAACAAAGCAGCTAGCTAATCTAGCTAACCGCTCCATTGTAATGCATTGAGGAGTCCTACTACGCATACATATTATGAGTTGTAACCAAAAGTTACAACTATAGTATAAACAGATATCAAAATATTATGCAGATAAGAAAACTAAATAAAAATTTCATTTTGTAGAAATAAGGAAACTAAAAAAGAGCACCATGCATCAGTGCTCTTTAAGATAGGAGGTAACACTTTGAGCTGAGGCTAGGTTAGAAGTATATGGTGTAAAAAAAGAAATAAGACCTAAATTTTATTATTAAATCAATATAAAAGAGCAATTAGCTTTTGCTAATTGCTCGGCCCAAGGTAATAGACATAGAGTGGGTATTAGTAAATTTGGCTATTCACGAGCCTGTTTACAGTGTAACCAAGATTTTTTTAATGTATTCCCTCTTTAAAAACCTTATTTAAACAGTGTTATTTAAAGAGGGAGTGGAGTAATGAAAAAGAATACTTTTCCTTTAAACATGAAATGATTTTTAAATTCACAATATTATATGAGTGTTAAGACAAAAATGTGTAATTAAAAGAGCAGCTAGCAAAAGCTAACTGCTCAGGTCAGGGAACTACTGCTGATAGAGGTTCATTAATATGAGTTTTGGCTATCGCCTATGCACAGTATTGACGGAATATCGAGTTTTATTCAAGGGGGAGAGGGAAATAAATAATTTTAACTTGATACAACTTGGTCTTGATCAGCAACATCAGAATCAAATGTATTCGTTGCACTAACACCGTTAAAGGTATTAACAACAAAAGAAACATTTGATGCCCCTGAACCATTATAAGATTTTGTATTCTCTTTTGGAGATACGTTATAAAAATCCCCTAAATTGAAAGCACCATTACTGTTTTGAACGACAAGATTTCCAACGACAGAAGGCATAGTACACACCTGCTTTCCTAGAACGTATTTAAATTAGTATATGGTGTATTCGTCTAGAGGTTCATTAGAACCAGAAAAATTAAAGATGAAGTTTGTTAGAAACCAAACAAAAAAATCCTTTGAAAGAAAGGAGCATCCAAAACTATGAAACCCGTAAAAGCGAAATGTGAAGTATGTGAGCACGTGTTTCGTATCCAAATGCTCACAGCACGATTACCGAACCGTGTGGACAAGCACTATTTCGTTTGTCCAAGCTGTAAAACAGAATTTGTAAGTTATTATTCGAACCGTGAAATGAGACAGCTGCAGAAAGAAATTTCGAAATTATACAACGGTTTCCGTAAATGTTATTCGAAAGAACAGGCAGAAGTGATTCAGGAAAAAATCGATAAAAAGGATTTAGAGTTTAAGTGGCTACGAGATAAATTGCGAACGGAGATTGAAAATAATTTACCAAACTAAAGGGGGACAAAGTTATATGAGTATACCTAAACAATTGATGATTGGTAGTATACCGTACGATGTGGAAGTCGTAAAAGGATGGCTTGAAGAAAGAGAAAACGGAGAAGTAAGAATTGCTGAAGTAACGTATCACGAACAACAAATCAAGATTTCGGACAATGTAGCGAAACATGAGGGGCAAATGAAAAACGTACTTCATGAAGCGATCCACGCAATGCTGTATGAATATGGACTCGATCGTTTAAATAAAGAAGCGAATGTAAATGCACTAACTACAGTCTTTTTCGACTTTATTAAAAATAATATTCGTGGTGGTATCTCCAGTTTTGTAGGGTATCAGTATTTATTACTTAAACGTCCAGAAAAAACAAATGTAGAATTTTATGACTCTGATGCGGAACCTGCCAATGTAAGATTAAAAAAAGAAACAGATGAACTTTCCTTTATCAACACAGCAGCAGAACTTGTGAAAGTGGTTAATCAGCACCCACCAGAAGTGGATGTATCGGCATTAGGCGCTGCAATGGCAAAAGCGGAAGTTCGTAAGGCTGTGGATATAGGTGTTACGCATGAACAGATTCAGGAATCAGTTATTAAGATGACCACGGATAAGCAAACTCGTAAACTACCAATCGTAGAAGTGAATCGTAGCTCGTTTCCTATGGAAGAGATAGCAAAGATCACGAAAAAAGAAGAAACGGATCCTATTCATTGGAAAACAGGTATTAAGTATGACGATGAGGGTACACCGAGATATCGTACACGTTACGAATGCTGCATGTGCGGAAATCGTGGGAATCAATACGAGTACAAGGAGAACAAATTCACGAAATGCCATAAATGTAATGCGAAACTCAAGATAGTACAGGCAACGAAAAATGGATTCCCTGAACGCGATGCATTCGGTAATTTTTACGTAGCTAATGATGAATACAGCGTTATTTTGGATGGTGAGTAAAGATGAAGAATATACCTACAAAAAACATAAGTGAAGAACTGGAGACACGTGAAGGTGTCACAACAGTGCAAGTAAGTCCCCATGAAAAGATTGAAGTAGCAGGTATTACGGTTGAGGGTCCGGCTGTAATCCTCATCAATAAAGACTAGGGGGTATTAGACGGAACTTATATACGAATATCCGATTTGGACAACATGGTTCATCTGTGTAATATTCTTTGGTTTAGCTAGCGTTATAGAAACGATTAAGAAGTAAGGAAAAGGAGATGGAAGATATGAGAGCGGTAATTAAGACGGTTGACGGTTCTGTACACACTGTAGAGGAAGCAGATTTTATTTTTGAAGGATACAAAAAGCTAGAAGGGGAGTTATTTGCGGAAGGAAATGCGATAGATACTTACGATGATAACGGCCGTATTACGGGAATTGTGAATATGCAACATGTTTCTGCGATCAAGTTCGAATATGAGAAAGATAAGGGAGCTGAAGAGAAATGAAATCAACAGGTATCATTCGTAACATTGATCCATTAGGACGTATTGTGGTTCCAATGGAATTACGCCGTACATTAGGTATTCAGGTTAAGGATTCAATGGAGATTTTTGTAGATGGTGAATCTATTATTCTACAAAAATATAATCCTAATAACTCTTGCCAAATTACAGGAGAGGTTTCAGAAGAAAATATTGAACTAGCTGGCGGTAAACTTGTACTAAGTCCTGAAGGGGTTGATCAGGTATTAGCGGAAATTGAAGCACATTTGAAGGGGCGATAAAATGAGCGAACCTAATAAGCAATATACAAATATCGAACTGGAAATAATTTTGGATAACTTTGTAAAGGCATTACCGATGCAAATACGAATGCAGCGCGAGATGTCTAAATTACTTAAAGCACGTTTTGACGCACTTGTTTCAGAAGGTTTTACGGAACAACAAGCACTGGAAATCGTAAAATCACGTGGTATAGAGTGAAAGGTTCGGAAGCAATCTTACGAGCGATGTACCAGGTAGGAGGAGAAATCCCAGCTACGCAGTTCGATACGTGGCTGGGACAACTCTCTCAGTTAGGTCTACTGGAGCAAGTCATGAAAGATGATAAGCATGTTTACTATTACCGGTTTATGTATTATTTAAGTTTAATTTATTAAAACTGGAATAAATAAGTTCGTTTTAACAAAATTTGAATTTTTATATTTTTCCATCCATAATATTATTTAGATTTATAGAAATAACTTTTTTATTAATGATACAGGAGATAAACAGAATTAGAAAAGTGGAGAGGGTGGAAATATGGAAAAAGTAACAGAAAAGCAATTAGAAAGCGCTATGAAAAAATATTTATCCAATAATAGTGAAGCGAGATTTAATAAACTTTTTAATATGCTAATACATGTTGCTGATTCAACATGTTACTTGGAGAAATTATGTGCTTCGAGGAAAATAAAAAATCTTTTTCATATAGCTAAATTTTATCAATTAGGAAATAGATTACACGAGGCATCATTTTTTCTAGAGAAACATTTGAATAATAATAGAAATGATGCCAATGCTTTATGGGCATTACAATACATTTATGCCCAAAGAGGAGATTATAATTCATCGAGAAAAATAATAATACAAATGAATGAAATTGAGATAGAGAAAGTTTTGTATTTACGTACTGTTCTTATACATTTTTTAGCTTTTGGGACTAGAGATCAAGTCATCCATGTAAGTGAAGAAATAAGTAAACATAATAATTTAGATTATTTCACATTACGAATACTTTTTGAAGCATTAATGGTTACAAAGGATACTAATATCATTAATATTTTAAAAAAGTATAGAGATGGCAGAAAAATTCTACAGAATGCAGCTCAGCGTGATACTGCACATATTAAATCGCTACTTATGGGAAATCTCAGTTGCGTTTTACAATTGATTGGAGGAAGTCAAGATGCCTGATTTTTTAATTTGTCGTTTGCTTAGTGATAAAGGTGAAATAATTCCATTTCCAATGGGATATGGAGATGTAGAAATAAAATCTTTTTCTTTGTTATTTAAAGAAGAAAAACTGATAGTAATTGAGTCTACAAAAAGCTTTGAAGAAGAAGTTAATTTAGAAATTGTCCCCGTAATTTCTACTATTGTAAATTCTGACAACCTTAAAGAAGCTGATTACCTTGCAGAAACTAAATTCGAGTTGGTGTTAGATTGTATAAATGCGGGTTTACCAATTAGTGAAACTCGTTTACTTAATTCGGGATTTATAAAAGATTTGCATAAAAATTGGATCAGTCCGAGATTAAATGGTGATTCTTTTGGACCATTTCCAACTTTTAAAATAATGGATAGACTTATACCCAAAATTGATGATGCGCAGTATTTGTTTTCGGTAGATAACTCAGAATTAAAATTAGCTTTACAAAGGTCGTATCATTGGCTAAGAAGGAGTCAGAATGAAAATGACCTTCATCTGAAATGCCTGTTTTTATGGTTCTCTATAGAATGCTTAGCTAAAGTAGGGGAAGAAGATATTACAGGTAAAGTCATGCAGGTATTAGGTTTTCCATTGGGGAAAATAGGTATGTTTTTATCGAAAGATAGAATAACGGAGATAAAAAAACATGCTAACTATGTGCTTATTCTTAAAAAGTTAGAGAAGCAATTAAATGAAATTCGGGAATTACGCAACAATACAGTTCATGAAGGTTTCCGTTCTTGGGACATATCAACTGGGCTTTTAAAGGAATATCATGCTACTATGCTCCTAGCTACTCCTAGAATTCAGAACTATGCAATGAGCGCCGTAAAAAAAGGTTTAGAAACAGTAGCGGATTTTTGGGAATACTTCCCGCATTTATATGATTGGCATTTAGATATCAATGATTTTCATGGAAACATTTTATACATGCTCCAAAAAAATGATAATTCATACCTATATCCAAATGTGGTTTTTAATGAGTATTAAGTATTTAAGGAGATTCTTTAAATATAATTTTGATATTGGTGTGAGCCAATAGAGTATTAATAACCTAGTATAAAATGTTTCCTGTTGACTAAATATTTGATATTAAAAGGATTTGAGACAACAGCGGCGTGGCACGTGTTTTTGGTGTTAGATAAATCACATGATTTTGGATTAAAGTAGGTCTTTTATACTATAAATAAGCCTCTTTTAATAGGGACTAAGCACTCGGATAGTAAAGATTAATACCATATCATTGTAAATAACATTGAGGAAGTGATGGGTTATGTATAATAATTATTGGAATCCAAATCAAAACATGATGTATCCAAATGCTGTTCCAAGTGTTAATCCTAATTATCAGCATGCTCCAAACTATATTCCAAGTGAAGACCCGAATTACAGAATGACATATCCAAATGCTGTTCCAAGTATAGATTCAAATTATAAAACTATGTATCCAAATTCGAGTGAAGATTCAGATTATCAGTTCTCTCAAAATAATGTCCCTAGCTATCGGAATGAACGAGAGCAGAAAGCTTATTTATATGGTGAAGATGCTCAAGGGCGCACTGAACTGGGGCATGGGTTCATGTCATTTTCTTGGGCACCTGAAATAATTGAACCTAATCAATATTTGATTGCTTACTTGCATGCACCTAAAAATATGAATGTTATCAACGGGGGATGGAAAATAAGCTCGCCGAATGATCCAGTGTTTGCAATAGAGAGCTATGATAGGCAATTAAATCAATGGATTATTACATTATATAACGCTTCAGAAAGATCTAAACAA
Source organism: Bacillus cereus group sp. BfR-BA-01355 (assembly GCF_022663675.1). Classification (NCBI taxonomy): domain Bacteria; kingdom Bacillati; phylum Bacillota; class Bacilli; order Caryophanales; family Bacillaceae; genus Bacillus; species Bacillus cereus group sp. BfR-BA-01355. The sequence continues at coordinate 14,780 of NZ_JAKUFY010000089.1, read as the reverse complement.
ATTACATTTACCCTGATAGCGAAAATGAAAGCATGATAAAGCAGTACGTGTGATTATTAACTGAAAAAAGAAGTGTAGATGAGCAAGTAATGTCAAGTACTATAGGATTGTGTTTCGTGCAACGAATTCCGGTAAATCACAGCTGCTTACACGAAAATAAAAATATATAAAAGAAAAATCTTTAAGTGGGGGTTTAATACTCTACAGCACTTCAAAAAGAAAAAGAAAATAAAAAAGACCCCCCCTTAAAAAAATATACCTTATATATATAATATAAATATAAAACTAATAATTATATATTATATATATAGTATTATTTATTAATAGTTATATAGTATGTAATACTATTAATGGTTTAAGGTGTTTGTTTTAGGGGTTTGATTTTCTGAGTCAGGAGGTTCGGAGATGACCAGAATTGATGGCTATGTTTCAAAGAAGACAATACGACTATGGCTGGAGAATTACGAATCGCTTGCTGTAGGTGATCGGTTCCCTGATGCACCACCTAGCTTTACGGGACCTGCGACACAGGACGGGAAAAGCGATGGCCGACTGAATAAGATTGTGTTGGATCAGGCGATTAAACAATTACCGAAGAACATGCGGTATATTGTGTTAGCGAGGTATGTGGTGAAGATTCCGAGGAAGAATACACTGCGTGCGATGAACATAACAGAGACTGTATACTATACACGCTGTAGACAAGCCGTGGACTTATTGTACATGACCATTAACGGCGATATGGCAGGTATGAGAAGTTTAATAAAAAAGTTGTACGAGGCTTGACAAGGTGGGTTCATAGTAGGTACAATTTATGTTAGGATGGTGAAATTGTGTCCTACTCCAGTACAAAATAATACGCATAGCCATGAGGCCCGTTATAGGGTATCATGGCTATTTTTATGTCCGTTGGATTGGACTGATTGTGGGATATATAGTAAGTAAGAAATAGGAGAAGCTGTACCGCATACTATGAACTGTAGGCAACGCTAAAGGGAAACCTTGAGGTAATTTCACCAGTCGCTCTCTCCTGGAGAAGAAGGCCCTTCGAAACTCAGGGGGTTATAATCCAATGTCTAGGTAGTTAATAAGGTGAAGTTTATGCATTAATTCAAGTGATTGTGGCTGTATGTATGGCTTATAAACATTGATATAACAGCGATGTATAATAATTGTATATCGGTTACGTATTGAAAAAAGAAAGAATCATTGATATCAATAGATTTACCTCCTATGCAGTTTACATAACCAATGTTATAGGCAGTCATTTTTAATACAATATTCATTGTTATTCAAAATAGGGATTTTAGATTATTGAACATTTGGTTTTGTTTTAATCCCCCGGGGGAGGCCAAATCCGTATAGGCGTTGGCAGGCGCTCGTAACGTTCCGCCAGAATTTTTAAACTCGGGTGAGGAAAAATATAGTAAAAAGTTAAGAGTTTCTTAACCTCTATGGTATACTAAATAGGATATAACTTACATTTATTTTGGGATATGGGATTGGAGGAAGAAGCATGAATACATACGAAGAGAAATATACGAAAACAAAAGAGCAACAGTTAGGTTTGTGGAAAGAAATGATTCATAGGGCATTTGGTGAAAATCACAATGATTTAATTAAAATTACTGATTGCAACCAGATAATTGAAATTTTAAATGCAGTTGGTACAGATGAAGCGGATAATCATACCTTTTTACCAACGAGTGGTGGCCTAGATTTACATGGAGCTACAGCATCATATGAAGAAGGTTGTATAGAATTAACATTTGAAGGCCGTACTACTTATATAGTAAACCCTGACTCATTGACTCTTCACCAAGTAGGGGAAAACCCAGAATGGTGGTATTTTAGACTAAATACCAAGCCTTTTAAGGCTAGTGGTGTCTATGAAAAAACAACTCCAGTGGAACAAGTATTTCAATCAGAACTTGATAAGGAAGTATCATGGTCTATGAGTTACTATGGGGAAGAAGTTCTGGAACTTAGAGCTGGTGAGTATGTAGATTATGCTGTTCGGGAGATGGGCCATCTAGGTTATGATGAGTATGGGAATTCGATTCCACTTCCTGATAGTGCACGTGTTGTACATAGAGGAATTAATGGTGGTTCTTATGCTATTTTTTCTAAATATGCACTATACAATCGAGTTAGTTCAACGTATGATGCTAGACACAATAAAGTAAGTGATGATGAATTTCGAATTTATATTAACAATATAGTAAATGCATTAAATAAAAAATAAACACTATGTTATGAAAATATTAATAATTTTTAGGCAATCGATACTAAATCGGTTGCCTTTTTCTATTTCACGAAGAAAGGGGAGCGAAATGATGGCGAAGTTAGATGAATTAAAGCAGAAACTTACGGCTAAACAAATTCAAGCGGCGTACCTGCTTGTAGAAAACGAGTTGATGGAATCGAACAACGAGGAAAAAAGGACTCAGGACAAAATGGCCAACGAGCTAGGCATAAATCGGACAACGCTTTGGGAGTGGCGAACTAAGAACCAGGACTTCATCGCATTCAAGAGTGAAGTGGCCGATAGTTTTCTCGCAGAGAAGCGTGAGCAGGTGTACAGCAAGTTAATGCAGTTAATTTTAGGGCCGCAACCGAGTGTAAAAGCTATGCAATTGTATATGCAGCGATTTGGTTTACTGACTGATAAGAAAGTAATCGAGGGTGATCTAGGAAATGCGACCCGTACAAATGCGGAAATCGAAGAACAGCTTCAGAAATTAAAAAAATTGACAGGCGAGTAAAAGGAGGGCGGGCTACATGGCATATATAGACGGTAAATGGTTAGCCCGTCATGAACGTCAGGAGCGTATCGATCTTGTAGCAGAAAGAGCAAAGAAGTTACAGGAGTTATACGAAACTGGTGAGGCTACAGAATATTACATGGATACACTACTTGCTGACATCGATGAGCTAGAAAAGTTAAAAAGGGTGCATCGTGGAGAACATGACATGTTGTACTTCATGTATGAGTATTTTTCGGAAGAAGGAAATCCCGGGAATCCTGATAACTTAATTCCGGCTGGAGTAACGATGGATGATGCAGCTGAATTTCACCAAACGTTATGTGGGCTTTTAGATGACATCACAACAGGTAGGGAGAAAAAGAAAAAAGTGGCCTGGAGTGTAGGGCGTGGCCATGCGAAAACGGCATACCTGAGTAACGGTTATTTGTGTCATCAAGTCGTGTATCGATTAAAGCAGTACATTGTTTTGATTTCTGAAACTTCCGATGTAGCCGGTGACTTTATATCTTGGGCACGTGATCAGTTAAAGTATAACGAAAAATTGCGTCAAGATTTCGGTATCTTACTTCACGAACAAAAAAGCCGAAATGAAGTAGATAACGATAAAGAGTTCGTGACTTTAACAAACACGAAAGTCGAAGCGAAAGGTATAGGGACACAGGTACGTGGGTTACGTCACGGTTCCAAAAGGGTTCAGCTCTATATTTTGGATGATTTGGAGAGTAAAGAAAATACCGCGACAGTTGATTTAATCGCGAAAAATAAGCGTTGGTTCAAGGAAGAATTGCTTCCAGGTTTAAGTCGACAAGAAGGTGCCTGTATTTATATGGGTACTATCGTTTGTTACGACAGCTTATTGCACCATGTTATTAAAAACCGTCGTGACTTTGTATCAAGATCATTCCCGGCAATTTTGAAATGGTCAGAGCGCGAAGACTTATGGCAAGAATGGCGTGAGATTCGTCAAGTGGATGAAGAGGGCGCTTCTGATAAAGCTCGTGAATTTTACGAACAAAACAAGGAAGAAATGCTCCGTGGTACAAAAACGTTATGGCCATCTCATTTCTCATACATCGATCTGATGGAAATTAGGGAAGATGACGGTACCAAAGCGTTTAACCAGGAGTATCTATGTAACCCGACTGATGAGGAAAGACAGATATTTAAACCTAAATATTTCACGTACTGTACTGAAGATGATTTAAAAGATAAAAAACTTTTGTATTACGGTGCGGTTGATTTCGCGATGGGTAAAGAAAAAGGTGACTATAGTGTAGTAGTTACACTTGCGAAAAACGTTGAAACAGGCACTTGTTACGTTATCGATATTTTTATGGAGCGTGTGCATCCAAATACGTTGTTAGAAAAGGCTGTAGAATACACGCTGGAATATCAATACGAAGCACTTGCGGTAGAGGCGCAACAAGCCCAGGAATGGTTTGCGGATAAGGTTGGAGAGGAATTGCAGAAAAAAGGATATCCTTCATCGACTCGTTTAAAACAAATTAAGCAGCGTACACGAAAAGCACTACGTATTGAGTCGTTATTACCAGATATACAGAGCGGTAAATTACGTTTTATGAAACATTTACGTGCTTTATTGGAGCAATTTGAAATGTATCCGATGCACCCACACGATGACGGTCCGGATGCGGTTCAAATGGCTTTTTCTATCGCATATAAACGTGCAAGACGTAAAGCAGGCACTACAGGGAATTCAAGATATTGAGAAAGGAGGGGCTTGAATGAGAGTACAAGGTGACCGGAATTTTATGAATCCAGTAGAAATTGTAATGCCAGTTCGTACCGCGCTCGGTGATTCTGAGTGGACACGCATTATGTCCGAGGTTCGTTTGTATGAGCGTTATGAAGGAGACTTAAACGTATGGTCTGATTATAAAAAACCAGACAATCTCGACTACGAACCTACGAAAATACAACTTGATTATCCTCAAAAAATTGTAAACATGATTGCAGCGTGGCAATTTGAAAAAGAACCTAAAGTCACAGTTCCTCCTAATGTGATAGACGACCCGGCACTTATGATTCAATCAGGATATGAACCTAGTGAGGAGCAACAAGCAGAAAACAGTAGAGCGAAAGCAAAGGAACGGTTATTAACATGGGTTTGGGATGATAACCGAATGCATGAGAAGTTATTAGCAGCAGCAAAGGACCGTGCCATTTCCAAAACTGGTGTGTATGCTCGTATTCACTATGATAAACGTCGCGGTGAATTCAAGATTATTTGGCATCCATCAACAGAAGTTATCGCAAAGTATAACGACTGGGATATAGATCAACTGGAAGAAATTCATTTTATTGCATGGCTTGATGAAGAACAAACGAAAATGTGGAAGTTATCGTATTACTTAGTTTGGAATGAAAAAGCCGGTGAGTACGACTGTGAAATCGAAGAGGCAATATACAACGGTGACTTAGAAAAACAAGAGGATAGGGTTGAGCGCTCATCAATGGGTATTGATTTTATTCCTGTAGTACCAGTACCAACTGAAAAACTAAGTAAACGTACTACGGGTTATAGTGAACTTGAAAAAACAATAAAGTTGTCTGAGGAAATCGATAAAAAAATGTCTGATTACTCGGATGCGTTACGTTTTGAAATGTTTGCTATTACGTTGTTAACGAATGTAGATGAAGATCCAAAGAATCCACTTCAAGTAGCGCCAGGTGCGAAATGGGATTTAGGTGATGGTGCGGAAGAGACCGGTGAACCAAGTGCTAAGAAATTGGAAAGTGGATTTAGATTTAAAGAAACTATTGAAGCGTATCTGGACCGATTGCAGAAACGCCTACATGAAAAAGCAGAGGTACCGATAGTGAACACTGCGGACATGAATACGGGCGGTATAAATGACATGGCGGTACAGCTTTTATTTAGTAATATTATTTCAAAAACACAACGCTCATGGGTGATATGGCAGTCCCGTCTACAAACCTTAAATGAGTATATTTTACGTTATATGAAAGCTAGGGAGGATGACTCCAAATTCAAATACGATAAAGAAATGTTAGCAAAAGTAGATAACTATTATGCTAGTAAGATTATTTTCGGTTTACCGTTACCGCAAGATCAAAAAGCACTTATCGAACAGTTAGGCGATGAAATTTCAAACGAAATCGAATCAATTAAAGGTGCAATTACGAGAAGTGGTAAAGAAAATGCGGAACAAAAGTTCATGGAGATTATGCAAGAGCGGATGTTGAAAAGACAATCTCAGGATCCGTATAACGAAAAGTAATACTTGCCTTACGAAATGGCGCTATAAACTTTCGGAAATTATAGCCGACAGGCTCAAAATGGAGGATTTGCAAATGGAATACGTAAAACAAGCTAAAGCATTAAAATTTTTTGTAGAACAAGTACAAAAAACATCTAAGTTCCCACTTCGATTAGACCTACAGTTTTTCTCTGATAGTGGCGGTTTTGGAGATGATCCAGACAAAAAATCTGGAGATACTGATGACCCGTCAAAAACTTTTACGCAAGAAGAACTAGACGAAATTGTTAAGAAGCGCTTAGAACGTGAACGTAGTAAATCTGCTGAGAAATACGGTGACTACGATAATGTAAAAGCGAAATTAGCAGAATTTGAAAAAGCTGAAGAAGAGCGTAAAAAGCAAGAAATGACGGAAATTGAACGTTTGCAGGCTGAAAAAGAAGAAGCTGACAAAAAGGCACTAGAAGCTTCCGAAGCAGCGCAAAGAGCACAAGAAAAAGCAAATACACGTATTCTAAATACGGAAATTAAGAGTATTGCACGTGCTTTAGATGCAAATGATCCAGGTGACGTATTGGCGCTTTTAGATAAGTCGACTATTCAACTTGATGAGAATGGTAATTATCAAGGAGTTGAAGAGGCTGTTAATGCGCTAAAGGAAAGTAAACCTTGGATGTTCAAGAAAGTTGTGGGGGCAGATGCAGCTGGTGGCGCGAATCCAGGAACAAATCTGAGAGCGAATGAAATTCTTGCTTTAGAAAAAGAGCTGGAAGAAGCAAAAACAAAAGCGTTAAAAGATTCAAAATTTGCGGGCGAAGTAACACGTATCTATAACAAGTTGTTAGAAGCAAAATCGAAGAAATAACGGATCGTTGATTAAAAGTCAGCGGTTTTTTAATTTTAAAAATTTGAGGGGGCTACAAATATGCCAGTACCAACTACGTACGAATTTCAACAACAAGTAAGACAAATGCAAGCGAATGTGGATTTAATTCTTACGAAAGCACCTGTTCTTTTCGGATTAATTGGTGTAGGAGACGCTTTAACACAAACTAAATTTGAATGGCAGAACGACTATTTAAATTCTGATACAGGTATTGTAAAAACTGCCGCAGCTGTTGGGGATACGGACCTAGTTTTAGAAAAAGGCGAGGCTCGTAAATTCACTGAAAATGCTCTGGTACAAAACGGCTTAGAAGTGTTACGTGTAGTAAGTGTCGATGAAAACGCGGATAAAATCACTGTGCAACGTGGTTACGATAGTACGAAAGCGGAGGCAATTACAGCTGGTGGTGAATTAAAAGTCATCGCAAGACCGAGACCAGAAGGTGAAGATGCTTTCCGTAAGAATGAGATCAATAACCGTTTAGTGTCACATAACTTCTCACAAATCTTTTCAAGATACGCATCTGTTTCACGTACACAACAACAAGTGAACACATACGGCGTATCAAACGAATTAGATTATCAAGTAAACCTGCGTTTACAAGAGATGATTCGTGAAGCTAACACTTCTCTAATCTATGGTCGTAGAAATGTTGGCTCTCCAACACAACCACGTACTACAGGTGGTTTATTTGCATTTGCAGGTATTGAAGGTTCTCATAAGCAAGACTTTAAAGGGAACGAAATTGCGGCAAAACCTTTAAATGACGCTGTAGAACAAGTATTTACTCGAGGCGGTTCAGCAAATACGATTCTATGCGGACCGAATATCGCACGACAAATCACAAAACTTGGTGGCGATACAATTCGTACTACGCGTCAAGATACTGCGGCAGGTTACCAAATCTTATCGTTTGTATCGGATTTACCAGGTGGAGCGATTTCTAGTGTTGTAGTTGATTTAAATATGCCTAAAGATCGTGCGTTACTTCTTGATACAGAAAAAGTAAAGGCACGTTACTTAACTCCAATTTATGATCAAGATGCTACACCAAATGGTGCTGACTACTTCTCTCGTGTCATTCGTGGAGAATTTGGATTTGAAGTTAAGAATGCGAAAGAGTCTATCGCTGTTCTTGAAAATATCTCTAAAACAATGGCTTAAAAGGTAGCGTGTATGCTACCTTTTTTGTATTTTGAAAGGAGTTTTATGCATGTCTATTTCTGAAAATCAAGCACAACGTTTAAACAGATCGATGCCGATTGCGAAAGACACATCACTTGGCAATATTATTAAAGGTCTAGAAGAAAAAGTAGCTCTAATACCCAAAAAGGTTGATAAACAACCAGATAGTACAGCGACTGACGTAGCAGGTGTAGTGAAAGACTTAAATGCACTTATTGCAAAGTTAAAAGCTGCAGGAATCATGACGCCTTAACAATATACAGTGACGGAGGTGACGCCAAATGAAGGTGTCGGAAAGGCTGGAGAGTCGGTTAGCAAAAGTTCCAAAAGTAACTCCGGAAGACATCGGAAATTGGCTAGCTGAAGCCGAAACTGAGTCAGAATTAACCGAAGAATTAAACGCAAATGCTGTTTTTTATCTTGCTCTGTCATTTGCTTATGAATCGATTGCAGCAGACGCAGCGCGCTATTTTTCTTATACAGATGGTGAAGAATCGGTTGATAAATCGATGATCTTTGCAAACTATAAGAAGTTATCATCGGACGCGCTTAAAAAGTACAGGAAGTATAGAAGGGGAAAAGGTACTCACCAAACATTTGCTAAGCGGGCAGATGGGAGATGATTACATGAGTGATTCTCAAAAAGAGATGGATGCAGTGCTCGATACCATTTCCGAAGAATTTAAAGAGGAGAACGAAAAACAAGTTTCTGACACTGTTAAGGCTATTATCCTAATACGTTTGTTTTTAGTTGATTTATTGAATGACTATCAAAAGGATGGAATCGTGAAGCGTAGTAGGTTAAATGCGTTATTACGAGACCTTACTTTATACGAAAAAGAATTTCGTAAACAAGCAGAGCGGTCATTCCATACATTGATTGAAAACACGTCGAAATGGACCACATTGAAATTATCAGAAGCAGGTTTGGACGTGAAATCTATAACTGCAGTAAATAAGCAAATTATTCAAGGGGTTATAAAAAGACCTGGTGAAGATGGCTTAGTTCTGTCTGATCGTGTATGGAATTTATCTGGAGATATGAGAGATCGATTAAGTAGTGTCATTCGTCCATCTGTATTAAAGGGTGAGAGCATTACAATGATTTCTCAAAAGATAAAGGAAGTACACGACAATGAGAAATGGAAGGTTGAGCGCGTAGCAGTTTCTGAGAGTACTAACACATACCGAGCAGCTACTATACAGAATGGCTTAGAAAGTGAAATTGTGACAGGTTATCAAATTATTGATAATGGTCACCGTCACAGATATCATTCAAAGCACATGTGTTACAAGCTAGCGAGACGCGATGCGTATGGTTTAGGTGCTGGAAAGTATCCGAAAAATATTCCGGAAATCCTTATAAATCAATTAATAAGCCCACATCCACAATGTTCTTCACGGTTGAACTATTTGATAAGCGAGGAGGTGTAGCAATTGCTTACTGAGGATGATATTAATGAGATTCGCGAAAATCGTGAAATGATTGAGCAGGGACGTAGAGAACCGGTGATTTTATACATTAAAGGGGCTTCTGAAAAGGATCCAATTACAGGAGAAGAAATCCAAGGTGAACCCCGAAAAGAAAATGTTCAATTAGTTTGGAAGAAATTTACGTCAGTGGAAAAGACGAAGTTCGCTGATCTCGATGTAAAAAAAGGAGAGGCGCTTGTTACATTTCCTCTTAATGTGGACTTAGAGAACATTGAAAAAATTGAACGTAAAGGTGTTTTTTACGTTATCGAACTTATCGATGAACGAGGGCTTGGTGGCGTAAACCGTCGTGAGGTCATTGTAAAGAGGGTGATTTGATGAGAATCAGAGTTGTTGTTAAAGGAAAATCAAATGTGTTAAAAGCACATAATCCCAATAGATACAAAACACCAATTGAGCAAACGGTAGAAAAACATACACGCTTACAAGCTAATCAAGCCTCTAATCGAGCACCGATATTACACGGTCCTTTATCTGAAAGTATTCCTGCAAGTGTAAAGATGGTAGTCGGTGCGAGAATTATTGGTACGTATGGATCTCCTCTTATTTACGCGGCGGTACAAGAATTTACGCACAAAACCAAAAAAGGTTTTATGCGTAAAACAGCATTTGAAGGTGAGCAACCATTTGTTGAGGATATAAACAAAACTGTTCAACGTGTAGCAAAGGGGCATTAATTATGTTGAATGACGTAATGTATTCATTAAAAAAGTTGCTGGATGTTTTTGCGCCTACTACATGGATATATGATGGTGTTTCTGTATCAGGAAAAGACAAACCCCTCATTACCATTGAGGATTTGTCTGGAACAATTAGCAGGTATTCAAAGGAGAATTTCTCACGTAATCATCTAATCCAAGTTGGTGTGTATGCAGATAAAGTTTTTGATAGGAATGATTTGCAAGATAGAATAATTAACCGATTCGAAAAGGGTTCAATTGACTTGTACGATACAAGTAAAAAGAAACCAGAACGAATCGGTTTTTTTAATGCAAAAGTAAAGGATTTTGAACCACTGTCTCAAAAAGACGTTGAGATTTTAACAGCGAAACATTTGAGTTTTATTACTATAACAATCAAAAATTAGAGGGGGACTAAAAATGGCAGAAGTGAAAAAAAGTAACGCACCTGAGTTTAAAGGTGCCGAAACACTTTACTTGATTGACATTCCGCAACCTGATGGGAAAACTACAAAAACAGTCCGATTTTTTAACCAAACGTCAGGTTCACGGTCAATTGAGGCTGGAGAAATCGAGTTGAAAACGAAAGATAAGAGTGGATCTGATTACGGTGACGTAACACAATCCGCTAGTATTGAAGGGATTTGTACTGAAGGTGACGAGGGACTTGATTATGTAGAAGAAGCAATTCTTAATAAAGTTTTAGTAAGAATTCATGAAGTTAACCTACGTAGTGCAACCGCTTCTGAGTTTAAAGTTAAATCAGGAACATACATGTTGAATAGTTTGGAACTTTCTCATGAAAATGAGGAGTACTCAAAGTATTCTATCGGCTTAAAATTAAATGGAAAAATTTCTAAAGGGACGCTTAATAAAGTACCTAATGGCGCGCCAACTGGTGACGTAGCTACTCCTGAAGCGTAATAGTAAGTCTATTTACTATTAATTAAGAATGTTTGTGGGGGTGGAGATCTTTGGATATATCTAAAATCGAAAAAATTGCAATCGCATCTTCAATTCTTTCAACATTCGGAGAGGATGCATTGGCTCCTCACGTTGATTTAAATCGTTTATCAGAATTATGTGAGGAATCGACTCGAAATTCAACAGCGAGACAATGTGGTGAAGCGACAGTTAGTGTTTTAAATAAGATTATTGATAGCTTGTCAGAGGAGGGTGAACAATGAAGCTAGATCAACAAGAGCAAGCGGTTATTATAGGCAATACAATTATGATGCTTGGTGGGCATGAAGAGGTAACTAATTATGTTGATCCTAAGAAGTTGGCCAAAGTAAGTGATATTCACAATGAGCTATACGATAATACAACCCCGCGTGAGCGAAGAGAAGCAATGATTAGTTTGCTTAATAAAACAATGGATGAATTTGTGGAAAATAAATAATTGAGATCTGAATAAGCGTTCATATAGACGCTTTTTTATTTTGAACAAAAAATAATTGGAGGTAATTATTATGGCTGAAAAATCATATACGCGTTTCGTAATTAATGGTAAAGAACAAGAACTGAAATTCTGTTTACAAGCACTGAGGTTATTAGATGAAAACGGTGGGCCGATGCAATTTGTTTCTCAAACCATGCAGGGCGGAATTACTAATTTCACGGATGTGGTTTATTACGCACTGATTCATACAAATGAGGGAATCACGTATGAAGCAGTACAGAAAGAGATTGAAAATATGTTTAATGCAGAAAAACTAGACCTTGATGAAATTCTAAAGTACAACAAAGCAGTTGTATTAAATAGTTTTTTCTTCCAGAAGACGGTGAAGAAACTTCTAGGGACAATGACAGCGGAACAACAGAAATCGTTCGAGAACCTGTACGCATAAATATTGATGAATTGCAAGGTGAGTGTTTTCGTTTTTTTAATATGACCACCTTGCAATCTTGGCGTATTAGTCTCAAGGAATATCACCTTATGTTGAACGGATATAAGGAACAACTACTTGATAAGTACGAGTTCGCAAGTGTACAAGCTTTGTTTAATCGGAATGCTCAAAGTGACAAAATCAAGTCATTAGCGGATATATATACACGTCCAGAAAGTGTTCGTGATATTGAAAAACAAGCAAATGAACGGAAAGAAGTAGTTGAAAAAATTCAAAGGAACGAATCGTTCTTTGATCAAATAGAATCGATGATTAGAAGTCAAATAAAAGAAGAGGAAGGGTAGGTGAGGTGAATGAGCCAGAACAAGGTAGAAACTCAGGTGATTGCGGACATATCTAATTTAATAAGTAACCTTGGACAAGCTACACAAGCATGGAATACATTTTTTCAACAGATTAGTAGACCACCTCCTATCCCACCGGCTCCACAACCGCCGTCACCTCCACCATTACCACCAGCGCCACCAGCACCGCCGCCTCCTGATTATTCAGGGTGGCGTGCTAGATTTCAAGAAGTAGGTAATCAAGCAATTGAAATGGGCCGACGTGTACAGCAAACAGGGCAAACAATGCAAAATGCATTTGGTCCTGCAGCTGCAGCGTCGGCTTTTGCTTTAGGGAGTATGATTCAAAAGTCACGAGAATTTGAATCACAAACTCGTAAAGCGGCAGTTTTAACTGCAGGTGACTACGGTCAAGTAAAGAAAGCGATTCTTGATATGGCAAAGGATTCTGTGTATTCAACAGGGCAGGTAGCAGCGGCTTTTGCTGAAATGGGTGCGAAAGGTTTTGATTCGGCTCAGGCAACGTCCGCATTACCTGGTGTGTTGAGTGCAGCGGCTGCTTCAGGCGAAGACCTGGGGATGGTTGCTGATACGATTACGTCAGCTTTAAACTCATTTGGTATGGAGGCAAGTCAAAGTACACATGTTGCTGATGTTCTAGCAACAGCCGCAAACGCAACGGCTGCAGGTGTAGGGGATATGCAATACGCTTTTAAATATGCGGCGGGTCCAGCAGCTCAATTAGGCATATCGATGGAAGAACTAGCGGCTTCTGTTGGTATTATGTCAAATAGCGGTATTAAAGGTGAGACCGCTGGTACAGCATTACGTGCATCTTTACTACGTTTAGTTAAACCACCAAAAGCAGCAGCAAATGAGTTAAAACGGCTTGGCGTATCTATTACGGATCAACAAGGTAATATGAAACCATTGTCTCAAATTATTGGAGAATTAAAAACGGGAATGGAAGGTATGACAAGTGCACAAAAAGGCGCGGCGTTAGCAACAATATTTGGGACAGAAGCTGTATCAGGTATGATGGCACTTGTAGCAGCGGGGCCTGAAAAGATTGATGCTTTAACACAATCCTTAGTGAACTCGGACGGTGCTTCTAAAAAAGCTGCGGACTCCATGCTTGAAGGATGGGCCGGAGCACTGACGAAAATGGAATCCTCTCTTGATGCTGCAGCACGTGCATTTACTGATGCATTAGCTCCTGCATTAATGGCCGTAGCTGGAGTAGTAGAAACCTTGGCAAACGCGTTTATGAAATTACCAGCTCCCGTGCAGACGGTGATTGCTTCCGTAGTAGCATTTACTACGGCTTTTTTAGTTATAGCAACGGTAGCGGGTATTGTTATTAACGCAATTGGAGGAGCAATAATTACTATCGGCAAACTAATGCTTTGGATGTCAGGAACATCAAAAGCAGCAGTAATGCTTCGGGCTGCTTTATCAGCATTAAGAGCCGGATTTGCTTTGTTGTTAGGACCGGTTGGTGCGGTTATTGCAATTCTAAGCTTAGTGGGGGTAGCGCTAGTTCAACTTTACAAACATAACGAGACTTTTCGAAATGCCGTTAACAGTGCGTGGGTATCTATAAAAAGTGGGACAGTAGCGGCGGTTGAAGCTATGAAATCTGCTATTGATTCTTTAGGTTCTTATCTTGGGACAATACCGGAAAAATTTTCAGCAATGGGTACAGCAATCGGCGCAGCATTAGAGGCAGGGTTAATTAAAGCGGGTCAAGTGTTTTCTGGTTTTGCAACAGCTGTAGAGATTTCGCTAGCTGTAATAAAATCGAAATTTAGTGCATTTGGTCAGGGGATAAGTGGTGCGTTTAGTTCAGCAATATCAGGACTTGGTTCAGCATTTGCTGGAATTGGATCAGCTCTTTCTCCAGTAATTAATTTTATCAAAATGTCTTTCTCCTCAATAGGAAATACGATAGCCACTTTAACACCATTAATTGTACGTTTAGGTTTATCGTTTTTAGGTGTTTCAGGCCCCGTAGGATGGGTAATAGCTATTGTAGCTTCTTTAGGTGCTACGATATTTAAATTGATAAATACAAATGATCAAGTGAAGTCTGCTTTTATGTCGGCTTGGCAGTCTATACAATCGATTTTTAGTTCTGTGATGTCTGCGATTTTGCCGGTTGTTCAGTCAATAGCTCAGGGGATTACACAAGCATTTGCACCACTAGCTCCTGAATTTGCGAAAACGGGACAAGTTATAGCAGAAAGCTTCGCCACACTTGGACCTGCTCTTTCTGAGCTAGGTGCGGCTTTTGGTGAGTTAGGTTCTACAATAGCTAGTTTGTTTAGTGAA
>NZ_JAKUFY010000088.1:0-22224 GCF_022663675.1 Bacillus cereus group sp. BfR-BA-01355 | reverse complement strand
TAATTTTTCGATTCCATTCTTCTATTCTTTCAGGTGAAAACGTATGTGAAGAAAGCATGCCAGCCATAATACGTTGCCCAGTTTGTACGACTTTACTACGCGATTTCACAACATATAAATCATATTCTTTTTTTTGTTCTATTTTTCTTTTTTCAGCTGTTAATTCATACACTTCTTTTAAAATATGTTCTTTTTCTTGATTTATTTGCAATTTTATTGTGTCGTACTGCTGTTTATCCACCTGTTTTCATAGCCCCTTCCTATTATAACGTTCTCTTTTTCTATTATATAGTTTTTTTCCAAAAAAATCTGTGAAATATTAAAAAACAAAAAAATAAGACCTCTTGGGCAGAGGCCTTATACTATATGGTGTATCGCTTCAACGATATCATCAAATTGGAAACTATCCGATCGACCTTGCTTTAAAAATGTATTTATGCCTTCTACTTTATTTTTACATTCAAAAATATAAGCATTTTCTTCATTTTCTTGAATCGTTCCTAACTTAAAATACAATTCATTTTCTTTATAAATTGATAAAATCTTTCTCATTTCATTTGCAAGTTGCCAATGATGTGGCGAAACAATTTCTTCCATAATCCTACTTACTGAATCTAATACTGAAATTGCAGGATAATGACTAAGCGTTGCAAGCTCACGCTTTAATACAATATGTCCATCTAAAATACCACGTGCTAAATCTGGTACAGGACCATTTAAATCGTCCCCATCAACAAGCACCGTATAAATACCTGTTATAGATCCCTTTTGCGTTTTTCCGGACCGCTCTAACAGCTTCTTCATATAACTTTCCATTAACAGTGTTTTACCACCAATCGGTAGCTCTTTTACAGCAATATCAACACTTCTTCGGGCATCGGCAAAACGAGTAACAGAGTCCATCATAAGTAATACGTTATTGCCTTGATCACGGAAGTATTCAGCAATAGACGTTGCGAGTTTCGCTGCACGAAGTTGCATAAGGTGACTTTCATCTGACGTCGCTACAACAACGACGCTTTTTCGCATCCCTTCCTCGCCTAACTCTTTTCGAATAAAGTCTTTTACTTCCCGGCCACGTTCTCCTACTAAACTAATAACGTTTATATCAGCTTTTGCATTTTTGGCTATCATTCCAAGTAAAGTTGATTTACCAACACCTGACCCAGCAAAAATACCAATCTTTTGACCGATACCAATTGTTAACATAGAATCAATTGATTTTATTCCTGTTTCAAATACATCAGTAATCTCTTCACGTTCAAATGCATGTATAGGCGGCGCATCTAATTTTATTTTCTGTAATGGCACGTTTTCAGCGTCCTCATTTAACACTTCACCATTTGCACTTAACACTTTTCCGAGTAAGTGATTACCACGTGGTACAACAACATCTTCTGAAATTAATGTCACTGAATCTCCATAACATACTTTTTCTGTCTGTTCAAATGGAAGTAGCATATTATTTTCTTTTTCAATGGCAATCACTTCACATAAGACCTTATGTTCTCCAACGAAGCAAACATCTCCAATCTTCGCTTTCGGCCCTTTTGCTACGAAAAACTGTTCTTGTACACTATGAACTTTGCCTACTTTCGTATACAGCGGTGTTTCAATGAACTTATTCCATTTTTCGTTCTCATTCATTAACAGACGGCTCATACATTTTGCTCCTCAAATAACTTCTCTTCTTCCCATTTCTGACGAAGTTTCGCAAATATAGGTGCAAATTTAAATTCAAAGAACTCTTTCTCTTCTTCCAGAACAAATTCACCAAACTGCAGGGAGAAATCATATTTCCATTCTACTAATTGTAGCAACCAATATTCTTTCGTATTTTCCTTCTCTTCTTGAATACGTTCAAACGTTTCTGGATGTACTGTAATGATTAATTTTTCAAACGAAGTTGGCAATGTTTGCACGATGCCAGTTAAAATAGGTAAAAGATCAAGCAATCGTGAATCTACCGCTTGATTCACGATTTTTTCTGCTAGATGAAAAGATTGATCCCATAATAACTCTGTCCATTCATATGCTGTTTCTTGTTGTTCTTTTTGAAACTGCACACGCGCTGCTTCCATCTGTTCCATTTGTTCATGAATATGCATTTGAAATTGTTCTTTATCTTGTAATAACTGCTGACGCTCTCGTTCTAGCATTTGCTGCTCTTGCCTTAGCTGATTCATTTCCATATGTAATGATTCTTGCTGGGCGCGAAGTTCTGCATGATCAGCTTGTAATTCTTCCTCTTCTATTTGAACTGAAGCTGGTTTTGGGAATTGTAATTCATACGTTTCTTCAGAAAAAGAAACAGAATTCTTCGGAATTCTGTTTTTAAATAAGGACATCCTCTTCACCTCTTTGAACGATAATTCTTCCTTCTTTCTCTAGCTTTTTCACTGTACCAGTGATCGTTTGCTGCGCTTTTTCAGCATCCGTCATCTTAAGCGGTCCTAAGCCATCTAATTCTTCTAGAATCATCTCTTTACGGTTTGAAGACATACATGTAAATAGTTTCTCTTTAATTTCTTCTTTTGCAATTTTAAGTGCTTTCGCAAGAACACCGTTATCTGTAATTTCTTCTAATACACGGCGAAGCGCAAGATCTTCAAGACCAAGTAAGTCTTCAAAGACAAACATATTTTCTTTAATTTTCTCAGATAACTCATAATCGACTTCATCCAGCTTTTGAAAGACTGTTTTTTCAACACCACGTGAAACATTATTTAAAATGTTTACGATTGTTTTCAAACCATCAGTTTTATTAATTGCACTGAATGCCATATTATTTAATTTCGATTTTAACAACTCACCAATTTGATTAATTAATTCACCATCAACTTGTTCTAACTTCGCAATACCCATTACCGTCTCTACTCGCTTATGATCTGGCAATCTCTCAATTAATTGAGACGCAAGCTGCGGTTTAATATAAGAAGCGATAATTGCAATTGTTTGTGGTGACTCATCATTAAGCACTGTAAGAAGTGGCTCTAAATCTGTAAGTGAATTTAAGAATTCAAATGGATTATCTTTGTTATACCAAAGGTCTTCCAATAATTTTTCCAGTTCGTCTTCTGGCATGTTTTTAAATATGCGACGAATGTATTCTTTATCTGGAGTGACTAAGTTCAATTCTTTTACATTTAGTTCATATAAGAACTCTCCTAGTACATTTTCTAACGTTTCTGGTTTATATACACGAAACTTCGCGATTTCACGAAGTAATACTTCTTTTTCCTCAGCTGTCATATATTCAATGACTTTTGCTGCCACCCCTTCTTCTAATGTACGAATAAGGATGGCAGCTTTTTCTTTGGAGGAGATTTCATCTAACATCGTTGTTCCTCCCTTACTGTCCGTTTAGCCATTTTTTAATTACTTTTGCAGTACCTTCTACATGTTCTTTCGTAGCATCCTGCACTTGTTCATCTAACGTTGGTTCTTTCGGTTCTTCTGGTTCAGGTTTTGGCTCTGGCACTATTTTTTCTTCAGGAATTTCCAAGATACTTTCATTACTTGCAGCAACTTCATCTTCTGCTAAGTATTCTTCATATTCCTCTTCTTCTTCTTTCTTTCTCTTACGTCTTGCTAATAAGAACCATACTAGACCACCGATCGCTAATAAGCCAGCTGTAATTCCACCGAATAACCACCAGTTCATGCCACTTTTTTCTGGCTCTTTCTCTTTTTCGACTTTCGGCTGATCGAACTGAACAGTTACAACGTTAACTTGACCATTTATAAAGTTACCGTTCGGATCAGCTTGAAGTCCTGCCGCTGTTCCGATTGCTTCTTTAAAAGTTGTCATATCCATTCTACGTTTTACTAGCGTATCATTATCTACCCATACAACAACATTTGTTTTCGTTAATTCTGGGTGTTTCTTAATTGTTTCAACTGTTTTATCTATTTCATAGTTTTCGATTTTGTTACCATTTTTATTATTATAGACAACTTTACCATTTTGATTATTGTTCGTACCGTAGTTTGGCACTTCACCGTTCGCTGTAATACCAGCACCTTGCTTCGGATCTGCCCCTTCTTGCGCAGTAGAGCTTTCCTCTTGCTCTTGTTTACTACGAAGTACACCTTTATCACCATATTTCTCTGACTGACGTGTAACTTCATCGTAGTTTACAGATACTTTCGTATTCACTTTATATTCATTCGGTTTAAACATCGTCATTAACGTTGCATCAATATCTTGTTTTAATTTACCTTCAAGTTGGTGCTGCATCTCTACTTCTTTCTCATAAGAAGAAGAACTACTAGAATGTGCTTCATCTGTCCCTTTTGAGATAACACCTTTTTTACTATCAATAACGCTTACTTCTTCTGCCTTTACACCAGGAACTGCTGCACTTATCATTTGCTGTATACCTGCAACTTGATCAGCTGTTAACAATTGGCCACGCTTCACCCCAATTGTAATCGCCGCTGTTCCTTTTGCTTTTTCTTCATCAAAAATTGTCTCTTTTTCAGGCAATGTAATTTGAACATTTGCCGTTTCAACTGTCGCAAAGTTTCTTACAATATCTTGCTCCAATTGCTTCTTTGTACCGACAATTTGCTTCATTTTTTTATCTTGCTCACTTGAACCGAGCGAGCTTTCTAATAAAATTTCCTCACCGCTTTTAGAATTAAACGGTAAGCCCATCCCATTCATTTCTTTTCGAACCCATGGAGCATCATTCTTTTGTACACGAATCGAACCATCGGCCGCTAATTGATAATCGACACCTAACTTCGATAATTCTGCTGTAATCTCTTGTTTATCTGTATCATTTAAATTTTGATATACAACAACATATTTATCTGGCAAGGTGAAGTATAAAAGTGCTCCTGTTACAATCGCTAAAAGCGCAGCACCAATTACTAACTTATGCCACGTTTTTAACGATTGGATAACATTTTTCATCTTTTCCATTTAAACACACCCGTCCACTTTCCTAAATTTGCATATTAATTAGTGACTTATAATTTTCAATAAGATTATCACGTACGAGAGCAGCTGTTTTCATTTGAGACTCAGCTTTCTTTTGCTGAATTAAAACGTCATGTGTTTCTCCTACCCCTTTAGTTAGTAAATCATATACTGCTGTTTGCGCATTGTTTTGCGTTTGATTCATATCTTCCAATAAATCAATAAACTTTTTCCCCTCAACTACAGATGTTTGAGAAGCTTTCGGTGCACCAATTGACTGAATTGCTCCAAATGGTTGTGTATGTAACATTGGTTGGATTTTCATATTACTATCTTCCCCCTTATCCTCGGCCGATTTCTAAATCTTTATCAAGCATTTTTTTATTTGCATTTAATACACTCGTATTTGCTTCATACATTTTTTGAGCAACCATAACATTCGTCATTTCAGCAGTTACATCAATATTTGGATAACGTACATATCCTTCTTCATTTGCGTGCGGATGCGTCGGATCATACACTAAATTTTCCGTTTTGTCTGCTTCAATACTTTTTATCTTTACTCCGTTAGTAGGAGCCCCATCTAGCATACTTGCAAAACTATTGTTTGATTCTAGCACCACGCTACGACGCTCATATAAATCTGCCCCCGGAGCCGCCGTCGTATTTGCATTTACAATATTGTTAGAAGTAACTTCCATCCACTTTCTCGCTGTCGTTAGCCCTGAGCCACTTGCATTAATTGCCTGAAACATCCGTTGTCTCTCCTTCTACTTTTAACGTCCGCGTGCCGCTTGGTTAATTGCATATTGTGTATTAATTGCGTTAACTGAAATACCGTATAACTGATTTGTTTTCATTAAATCTAGCATTTCTGTCGTTACATCCACACTATTTCCGTCTTTATTCGTTTGCATTGATTTTGTTTGAATCTTTGCATATGTATTTTTCGTATTTACTGTCGGCAAGTGCATTTCATTCGTTTGATATAAATCTGGATTGCTCTTTAAATCAGCCGCATTGTTTTTATATAATGCACTACTTTTATTCATCTGCTCAGCAAATGTTACATCTTGTGCTTTATAGCCAGGTGTATTTGCATTTGCAATATTACTAGAAACAGTATTTCGTTTCGTCACTAAATAATTCATATAATGGCTTACATCACTCACTAAATCTGGCATATTCCACACCCTTTCTTTTCTAAATTAATAATCCACTGATAGAAGTTTCACTTCATTATTTATTTTCTTATATGCATTTATTAAAATATTTACTTTTATGTACCCCTACATATTTTATTCCATTTTTCCATTGTTGTCTTTAGAAAAATACAAAAATATAAAAAAGAATGCAAAAAACTGTATACACACAGTAATCTATACAACATTTCAATATATGAACTATAAACTAAAGTCCATTTTTCTATTATTTAGATTACTATTATTTTTCATCACAGTCATAAAATGAAACCTCAATCAGCGGAGTTCTTTATGTAAACGAAGGAATAGACCCCCTTTTAAAAGGGGAATCTGTTTCCAAACGTTATTATTAATATTTACCGTAAAATGAATTAGCCTTCATTCGTCCATCATTTGTCATAATCATTTCTTCCAAAATCTTTTGCTTATCCCGAATATGCTGTGCTGCCTTAATAATAAATGGGCTTACTTCTGCTGCAACTTGCGTACGCGTTTCTTCATCCAATGTCATCATCCAGCGATTTAACATCTCACTCTTCTCAGCAAACTCTCTGTCTGACACTTGCAATTCACCGATTTCATTAAAACAGCTGACAAACGTCCGATAAATATCATTGTTCATTTTCAAGTGCTCCGCGGTAACCGTCTATTAAATCTTGTAACACTTTCACAATTGCATCAATATCTTTCGCTTCACGCGTTACTTTCATCGTTTGAATTTGAATGCTAATCCAATCGTATAAACCATATAAGCTATCATATAAATCTTTCGTAATTTCAGGATTCAATTGAAGTTTTAATTCTTCAAAAATACGTTCTAACTTTTCAAGAAGTGCGTCCCCTTCTTGTAAGTTAAAAGTATGTAAAAGTTCTTCTAAATTACGGAACTCTACAATACATCTTTCATAAATAAAAATTGTATTTTTAATCGGATTACTCGTCATAATATCATTTTGCATATAACGTTGCCATGCTTGCATATGATCACTTCCTCAACTTTCATTAATCATCACTTTTTTGTTTTGTCATTGCTTTAATTGTTTTTAGTTGGCTATCAAGCGCCGCCAATGTACTTTCTAGCTTTTGATACTTCTTCACAATTTCATCTTGCTTTTGCAAGTTTTGCGTCTCAATATCTTTAATCTTTTTATCTAAATCACTTACACGTGAATCAATGTTTTTAACTCTCTCGCCGACTACGCCTTTATCACCGAATAGTTTATCAAGCGGTTCTTCCATCATTTTTCCTAAACCGTTAGAACTAAAGAAAAATTGCTTCGCTGCATCTGGCTTCTCTTTTAATGCTTTCGTTAACTTTTCGTCATCAATTTCCATCGTTCCATCTTGCTTTAATTGAATACCAAATGTGAATAAATAATTACCATCTTGAGAAAATGTTACGACATTGTTCATCGCTTGACGTACACTTTGCATAATAGCTTGACCTTGGAAAGCTCCACCTTTTCCAGCAAAGATATCTACTGTAGAAACAGCTTTATTATAATCAGCTACCATTTTTTTAATAACATTCGATGCATCTGTTACGTTTGAGTCATTTACTGTAAATTTTAGGTCTATACCTTTTGTTTTGGGATCTGTTGTTGTACCTGCATCTGGCGCCCCTTCTACTTTCGGCTCAGTTACCTTTAACAACTCAATTTTCACACCGGGAAGAGCTTCAATTGTATTCGTAGAACTTTCATCTGTAATACCATTAATACTATATTTAGCATTTTGTGCTTCATTGATTGTATTGAGCGCTTTGCCATCCGCGTTAGCTAAACCAATATCTTGAAATAGCGTAGATGTGTTCGCCTCAAACTTAATCTGTCCATCTGTTCCCTCTTTTTTAGAGGTCATGAAAATTTTATTTCCAAGTGTATAAGCTGATACGCCATAATCTCCATCATTAATCTTATTAATTAAATCTTTATATGTCATATCTGTTGTTACTTTTAATTCTTTACCGCCTAGTTTTAATGTTTCATCTTTAGGAAGCTTTGCATTTATATCTTTAATTTCATTAGAAGCTATTTGATGACGTTGCGCGAGCTGTGTAATTGTCATATTAAAAGTTCCTGCAATTGCACCACCATCAGCTTTTACATTAATATATCCGTCTTGTGATGTTGTTACTTTTTTCTCATTCCCTTTAAAAGCCGCTAAGTTTTTAAAAGTTTGCGTGAAAGAGCTAAATTCTGATTTCAAACTTGTATATAATAATTTATCATTTGTAAGGTCGTTCTTTTCTTTCGTATACGGTGTCTTTTTCATATCTAACGCATTCATTTCTAATTCAACGAAGTGAGAAGTATCGATCATATTATTTCCAAGATTCCAAATCTGTTGTCTACCACCAATGCCTGTCATCGTTCCTGCCATATTTATCACTCCTTATTATTTACATATAATCTAAGATGCTTGTTTTACTCATCGTACTAACAGCTTTAAGCGTCGCTTCATACGTTGCATTTATATATGCTAAGTCAGAAATTGCGACCGCTAAATCAACATCCTCAATTTCTTTACGGTTTTCTTGAAGCGCTAAGTTTTGCTCGCTTAAAATTGTTTTAAACGTCTCCATTGTGTTCATTGTTGAACCAACTTCAGTTGTACGGTTAATGATGCCATCTAAGTTTGTCTTATTTTCTCCTAATAACGGTTGTAACGCTTTTTGATCACCTTTTTGCATCGCTTCGCTCATTTGTTTTAACGTTTTTATAACCGGAGATAATAATGCTTCTCCGTTACGAAACGCTTTTAATTCATAACCGTCATTTAGTTGCCAATTCACATCATCTTTTCCACCTTGGTATGTACCATCTTCTGTAAATGGTGGCTTCTCTGCACTATCACCACCGAAAATATAACGACCTTGCTCTTTCGTATTCGCTAAATATACAACTTGTTTTAAAATTTGATCAATCTCTGCACCGATGGCTTTCAATTCTTTTTCACCATTTTGCTCACTTATTGCCCGCAACATTAATTGATCTGCTCTCGTTAAAGATTTAAAAACACCTTGTAAAGTATTTTCAGTTTGTGTTAGGACATTTTTCGAATCAGCTAAATCTTTTTGCATTTGTTCAATATTCGCCAATGAATGTTGAATCGCAAATGATTTACTCGCTGCAAGTGGGTCTTCACTCATAAGAAGATTTTTCTTCCCTGAAGTTACTTGGTTTCTATGGTATTGTTGTTGCACATTCAAATCCATTAACTGATTCTTTGCCCAGTTTGCATTTTGAAATGTAGATACTCTCATTTCTATCTCCTCCTTATATATTTTCAATCAATTATTATCACTTATCGAATAATCGAAAATAGACTATCAAACACTTCATTCATCGTAGTAATAGCTTTAGAGTTTGCGACGAAGTATTTTTGGAAGGCCATTAAATTTACCATTTCCTCTTCCATATTTACCCCTTCGACGCTCATTTTTTCTTGCTGAATGCCTTCTAGTAAGTCCCCATGAATTTTTTGATAACCATTTACTGCACTTTTATCAGATGCAACACGAACTATAAATTGGTCTAATGCTTGTTTATAAGAAAGACCTTCTTTATAATCTCCATCTGTAATTGCTGCTAGTTTATTTGCTGTTTCAGCAGATATTTTCATTTTCGAAATATCTTTTTGGAATTCTGGATTTAACTTCATATCTTTCGCATAATCTCCAACGAAGAAATCTTTTCCCATCACTGTGTTCACTTGAGTTTTCACTGAACTCATTAAGTCTTCAAGATTTTTTTTATAATCAACAATTTTCGCTTTCGTATCAATCGCTGATTTTATTGCTCCGCTAGTTACAGAGATTTCTGAACCGTAAATCTCAACTGACATTGGGTCTTTTTCTTTATTTAATTGAAGTGGATATGTATCTTGTCCATTTACTGTTAAAACACCATTCATTCTAACACTCGCGATATTAGGATTCATAGATTCATAAGATACTTCTATATTTGCATACTTAGACATCTCTGTAACGATACGATCTCGTTCGTCTAAAAGTTGATTCGGCACTTGTGTACCTGCTTGTCCAATTTTATGATTCGCTTCTGCTAAACTAGCAGCAAGACGATTAAATTCATTAACATGCGCTTCAATATCTTCTGCCGTCTGCGCTTCCACTGTATCTAAGTTTTTCGCAAGACGATTTACTTGACTTGTGAACTTCCCAGTTTCAGAAATTAATGTATCGTAGTAGTTTGGTTGTTCTGGATTTTTTGCCACTTCACGAAAGGCATTAAAGAAACCGTCCATTAAACTAGATAATGAATTCTTTCCTGTCGTTCCAACCATAGACTCTACACGTGATAAAGTCGAATTCATATAGTTATAGTAAGAGAGCTGAGATAATTGATCATTAAACTGCTTCGTCTTTACCTCATCAGTAATACGGTCAACACCTAGCGTTTGTACACCGTAACCAATTCTCTGTTCTGGCGTATGACCATTACTTGCTCCAACAGATCCGTAATTCACCATTTGACGCACATAACCCGGTGTATGAATGTTAGATAAGTTTTGTTTCGTTGTTTGTAATCCCATTTGAGCCGCTAGCATCCCTGATAGCGGTGTATTATAATCAGATAATCTCATAAAGCTTCACTTCTCCTTTACAATAGTTCATTCATAAAGATTTGCGAATTATTGTTTCGCTCTAAATTATATTCAGAAACAGAATCCACAATACTTTCTGTAGTTTTTAATAGTACGTTTAAGTAATATTGATTTTTCAAAAGAATCATTTTTACATTCTCTTCTAATTCAGTTACGTTTTTTTGTAATTCTTCCATTTTTTCAATTTCTTCTTGAGAAAAATACGAAAATAATGCACTTACACGAGATGCTTCAACATCTTTTTCTTTACAAAACTGAACAACCATTTCTTCGAATGAGCTAGATAGTCCTTTTAAACCATCAATGTACTGCAATTGTTCTACTTGTAACTTTTGAACTGCATTTATATCTTTATTTTTTAAATTCTCATATATTTGCTCTCCAAGCGCTTGAATATTTTCATACGCCTTTTGTATAATAACGAGCTTTTCATATAATTGTATGTACATATAGCTTCCTTCCTTTTACAAGACTAAATTCACAATTAAACCATGGATTTCTCCAATTTGATTTAACATTTCTAAATGTCCTGTTTTCGTATTAATTAAATTCATAACATCTTCTAATTCATTCAATCCCATTTCTGCCTGTTTCACAATCGTCATTTTCTGTGAATATCCATAACGTGGGTGACGAGACATGACATCTTTATACTGCAATACATTATCAACGTAAAAATTCAAAAATGATTTTACTGTATTTTTGTATTCCATTACATTATCAAGCGTTAATTCCATTTCAATTTTTTCTTTAATTTCTCCAATATTATCGACAAACGCTTCCATTTGTTCTAGTAATTTATCTTTTTTCGGATCTGCATGCAAATTATCCGAAAATGCAAGTCCTGTCCTGACATTTGCATCTTTCGGCATTTGAGTAGCAGGCGGTATATGCGATAAAATTGGATTATGCGAGATAGAACGTAGCATATATATCACCTATTTATTTTTTTATTTCTTCCTAAACTTAATCGTAAAATCCAGTTATTTATAATTATACTCTGAACAGTAATATTTTGCAGTTATTTTTTATAAAAGATATGTTACAATTTAGCATGAGGTGGCACAATTCTATGAATATTTTCCTTTGTGGTTCAAATCAATTAACAGCATTAGATCAAGAAGAAATTAAAAAATTTTTAACTGACTATGCTCACAAACATAAAATTTACATATTATGTTATAAATCTATTGAAAATGAGGTTCTTCGTTTTTTCGTTGAGAATGAAAGACTCGCTCAAAATTTATGCCTTTACACGCTGCAACCATTGCAAGCAATAACAGATGAATTTCAAGAAGTCGTTGATTACTTAAAAAAACACGGAGCCGAATATGTTGCTTTTGATCATCCTTCTGACTCCATTTACCGATCAGATTATATGTTTTTTGTTAAACAAATTATTGAAGACACTGATTTAGTTCTCTGTTTTTATAATGGGGACAAACATACATCTGTCATCCCTGTCGATGTTGCAAAAGAAGCAGGTATTGATGCTGTCATTTATGATTTACCAGGATTACATGAAAAGCAAATGAAAAAAAGCTTTGAACAAAAAATTCGTATGATGTAAAGGGGGAGGCACAATATCATTATTGTGCCCATTGTAAATATGATAATTGAACAAGATTATGATCATTTTATCGCGAGTTTTAAACAACAATTCAATATGGATATCGCTTCGTATAAACAAGATAGAATGCGCCGTAGAATCGATGCTTTCATTTCGAGAAAAGGCTTCGAAAACTACACTAATTTTTTAAACAAATTACGCGCTGATCAAAATTTATTTTTAAATTTTATTGACTACATTACAATTAACGTTTCAGAGTTTTTTAGAAATAAAGAACGATGGCAAACTTTAGAGTCGAAAGCACTACCAAAATTACTCGAACAAAATAGCGGAAAATTAAAGGTATGGAGTGCCGCTTGCGCTGCTGGTGAAGAACCGTACACACTCTCTTTAATTTTATCAAAGCATCTAGCTCCATTTCGTTTTGAAATTCAAGCAACAGATCTTGATTTTCATATTTTAGAAACCGCAAAACGCGGTCAATATACAGAACGTTCTCTGAAGGAATTACCTAATGATTTGAAAGAACGTCATTTCACAAAAGAGAATGATATATATTCATTGCATCAAAACATTAAACAAAACGTTACGTTCAAACAGCACGACCTTTTAATGCAGTCGTTCGATACAAATTATGATTTGATTATTTGTCGTAACGTAATGATTTATTTTACAGAAGAAGCAAGAGTAAAACTTTATGAAAAATTTAGTCGTTCTTTACGAAAAGGCGGTGTACTATTTGTTGGTAGTACGGAACAAATTTTAACACCCGAACGTTACAATCTTCAGCGATTTGATACATTCTTCTACGAAAAAATATAAAAGAGGTCGTCACAATGGAGTGACGACCTTTTTACATAACTCGAATTATAATAATACCGACAATCCATATAAAGAGAAAAAGAAACGTCATAGACCATTTATGTTCTTGCACCGTATGTTTCAACGCCTGTGACAATTGTGTCATGTTCATTTCCGCAAGCGCTCTCCATACACTTACATCCCGATCTTTAGCAATGCGGTCTGTAACGCTAATTAAAATTGTTTCGTTAGACAGTTTCGTTATATAAGCAGTAATAACCGTTACCATCAAATTTATATTTCCTTCTGAAGAATCACTTTCCACTCTAGAGATAAGTGCACTCACATCTAGTAACGGAATATGTACTTTTCTACCAAATGATAGTTGTACTTCAGCGAAATCATACGTTCCATCTAACAAAGGAAGTTCTTTTATATGCGCCTGCTTAACAAGCCCTTGTAGGCTTCTAATTACTTGTTCAAATATTTTTTCTGTTTGCTTACCTTCTCCGGATAACGTATGTAACTTTTTAAAAAGTTGTAACACTGTATCCATCTCTTTAGAAAGCATTTCCTTCATAGTCTTTCCATCACTTAAACTTGCAAGTAAAATACCTATTTCATTATTTTTCGAAATAATTTTAGACTGTCCAGTAAACACTAAATTGCTACGCTTTCGTTCTTTCTGGATTTCATGCTCCGAAATAGCTGCAGGCTGTTTTAATGGTTGTAACGCCTTATCTTCAATTGTCGTACGTTTAATCTCCATTTAAGCGCCTCCACTACTATGAAATAATTAGCCCCATTCTTTATTACTCTTTAAAACTAAAAACAGTACGAATAAACCTGACATGATAGTAAACACATCAGAAGCTTGCACTCCCTGTTCACCTTTTTCTTCTTTCTTGTCTTTCGGTTCTTCTTTTTGTTCTTTCTTTTTAGAGGCAACTTGTTTGTTATTTTTCTCTTTTTGATCCTTCGCCTTATGTACTTCCTTGTTGTCTTCGAACGGCTCTTTTATAACATAAGTAAATTCCTCTTTCTCTTTCAACGGTTCTTTTATAAACTTATTTACTATCTCATCTTGCTTCGGAATTTGAACGACTGGTAAATTTTCTTCTGGAAGCGGGTTTTTGACTTTCGAATCTTCTTGCTTCTCATTTTCTTTCTTATCTTCTAATTCATTTTCTAGTTTATCATCTAATTTTTCTTCTTTTTCTTTCTCTTCTATCTTTTTATCATCTTCGTTTTTTGGCGCCAAAACAGAAATGGTATATTCACTTTCCTCAACAAGTTTATTACCTGCTGCATCTATTATCTCTACAAGTAATTCGTATGGCCCAGCCGGCAATGCTTCTGTTATTTCAAATACTTTTTGCCAATCCATATCATGCTTGTTGTAGTCTAATAAAAAGGAAAGCTCTTTATTTTCTTTCCCTTTTAATGTAACGCGCACTTCTTTTACAACCGATTCTATATCTGACGCTTTTACTCGTATATGTATAGAATCTCCCTGTTTTCGTTCAACTAAGTTCTCTTTTACTTCATCAATAGTAACTTTCTGTAACTTTGGCAATTCTTTATCTATAGTTGGCGTTTCATTTTTAATACGAATGAGCGGGACTTTCACTTCATTTTTTATGAGCTCTTCTTTCTCATTCTCTTTGTAACTTTGAACGAGCTGAAGATTCCAATCACCTTGCAAATCAAAATCCCCTGCTTTATAGTTAGCAACCCAGCTCTTCGTTTCTTCATCATACTCAAAAGATAACATTCTTTCTTGCGCATATTGCTCGCCATTTTTTTGTAACTGCAATATACCTTTCATACTTTGAATATTTTTCCCATTTGGTTCTACAGCAATCCGCACTTCTTCGCCAACTTTAAGCTCCGGCTTATTTACTGTAATAATTCCCTGTTCCGTTTCTATCTTTTTTTCACTCAATTGTTTATTTACTACTTCTTGTTGTTCTGTTTCTTTTGGTTTCTCTTCATCTTGTTTCGTTTCCACTTGCTCTGACGGTTCTTGAGATTCCTTATTTTCTTCTTGTACATTCACTTCTTTTATTTTTTGATCTGGCTCAATTTGTTCCTCAGCCTGACTTTGCAAAGGGAAGAACAAGCACACATGTATGCATAGCCAACTCATTAGAAAAAACTTTACGTTTTTCATCTACTAGTTCAAACTCCTATTTCAATGCCTTATAGTGATTTCGTCACTTTTACTCCGAAAAATCCATCTACATTTACAAGTTCACCATACGCCACTAATACATCATTTACATAAATACGAATTGGTTCATCAATATCCTCATCTAGTACAACTGCTTCATTTTCTTGTAAACTTAATATATCTTGAATCGTTTTCACTGTACTTCCAAATACAAATTTCACGTTCATTTCTACATTTTGTAGAATGGACGTGTCCATATATACTGGTTCCATTTGTTTTACTTCTTTAAATTCAATAGGTTGCACAACTGGTTCTACAATTTTTTCTTCTTCAATTTCTTCTGTGGCAATCTCTTCTTCCACCATTGGATACAGAAGTCGCCTTACCATTTCTTTCGCTTCAGAAATTGGCAAAATTTGATACATTTTCGATTGAAGCAGATCACCAATTTCAAGATTGAACGTAATTTGAACGAGTTCGTCCACTTCCATTGACTCTCCCAAATACTCCATTTCTTCTTTTAACGTTACAAATTTAACATTTGGCGGCGTCATGTCCATTTTTTCTTGGAACATTTCTGACATCGCCGTAGCAGCGTGACCCATCATTTGATTCATAATTTCTTTAATACCGCTCAGTTCTAATTCAGTAAGCTCTTTTTCCGGATCAACTTCCCCTGTTCCCATCATCATTAAATCTACCATTGTTAAGGCGACATCTTTCGTAAATACGAATACATTCTCATTCTTTAGCCCTTCAACAAAGTCAACATTTAAAATAACAAATGGCACTGGTACTCCATCATAATGACGAACATTGATTGCTTCCACATTTGGTGTACTAATTGTAACTGGCTGATTTAAAAGCGTTGACAATACTGTTGAAGCGGAACCAATTGAAATATTTGCAATTTCACCAAGCACATCTTTCTCTTCTTGTGTTAAATGCTCTTTTTCAACTTCTTCTACAATCTCAGTTTCCACTACTTCTGCTGGCTCGTCTTTTTCTTCTACTCCACCAGATAATTGCATTAATTTATTTACCATTTGTTTCGCATGCTCAACTGAAACAATTTGTACAAGTTTAGAGTTTACAAGATTATCTATCTTTAAATCAAACGACACTTTAACAATCGTATGATTCCCATCGATTTCAGAGATTTTCTCCATTTCTTCTGATAACTTTACAACATTAATCGTCGGCGGAGACATATCTACTGTATCTTGGAAGAATTCCGACATAGATGTAGCTGCGAATCCCATCATTTGATTCATCGCTTCTTGTACAGCACTTAGCTCTAATTCACCAAGTTCTTTTCCGTCCTCCACCTCGCCTGTTCCCATCATCATTAAATCAGCAATAGACAATGCAACATCTTGCTTAAGGACAAGAAGGTTTTCCATATCTAATCCTTTTGTAAAGTGAATGTTTAATACAACATGTGGAACTTCGACATCTCTTGAATCATATAAATCTACCAACTCTATGCGAGGAGCAGTAATGCTTACTTGCCTATTTAAAATTGTTGATAATACAGTCGAAGCTGAACCAAATGATATATTTGCAATTTCGCCAAGAATATCGCATTCTTGAGGCGTTAAATGCTCATTTTCTTTTTCTAGCACAATCGTGCTCGTATCCCCTTTTGTGTGTTGCTCAGGCATTTTCCCTGCCTCCTCATTTCTGTTTTTCTATCAAATGATATAAACTCTCATTTGATTTTAGCAAACTTATTATATAAAACGTTAATATGTATTTATTGCCATTATTAGAGTAGTAACGATTAGTCAAAAAGCTCCCCAATTGTATACAAGTGGGGAGCTTTCCTTCATTCCTATTATAAACCTTCTGGGTTTAAAATGAGGACCACTCGTCCATCACCGAGAATCGTCGCACCAGAGAAATAATTAGAACTCTCTGCAAAGAAGTCACCTAATGACTTTAAGACTATTTCTCTTTGACCGATAATTGTGTTTACAATAAGTCCATAGCTGCGATGTGTATTACGAACAATTAACACAGGAACCATTTGACCATCATATGACGCAAACGCCTCATCTACTGTTTTTTCACCAAATACAGTACTTAAATGTTTCACTTCAATAATTTGATTACGATAATTTAACACATCTTTTCCTTGTAAGGATTGGATGTCTTCTTTCTTAATTCGAATTGCTTCAACGATATTTCCAAGAGGTAAAGCATAACGCTTATCATTCGTTTGAATAAGCATAGATTGAATAATAGACAACGTTAACGGAAGTTCAATTCTAAATGTACTTCCCTTTCCTTCCTCAGAATCAATAATTAAATGTCCACCTAAACTATGAATCGTATGTTTTACAACATCTAATCCGACACCGCGTCCAGAAAGATCTGATACAACTTCAGCTGTACTAAATCCTGGTTGGAAAATAAGATCAAACACTTCACGATCTGTTAATCTATTCGCATCTGCTTCAGTTACAACGCCATTTTTAATCGCTTTTTCTAATACTTTCCCTTTATTAATACCGTTTCCATCATCCGTAATTTGAATAACGACATGATTTCCACTATGAAAAGCTTCTAATTTAATAGTACCTGTCTCATTTTTACCTGCATCACGTCGTTTTTCAACAGTTTCAACACCGTGATCGATTGCATTTCGAATTAAATGAACGAGCGGATCACCGATTTCATCAATAACAATTTTATCTACTTCAGTATCTTCACCTGTAATTTGTAAATCGATTTTTTTCCCTAAATCTTTCGCTAACATACGTACCATACGCGGGAAACGATTGAACACAGTTTCAATTGGCACCATACGCATATTTAATAGTACATTTTGAATATCTTTTGAAATATCGCCTAATCGATTTAAATGTTCAATTAGTTCCTTGTTTTGAATCGTTTGAGCCAATTCATCAATGCGCCCACGTTCAATTACACTTTCTTCAAACATATTCATTAATCTTTCAATTTTCTCTAATTGAACACGAATTGAACGATTCTCCACTTTAGCATTTTTCGTTTTTGTAGTACTTTTAGCTGGCTGATTCGTTGCCACTATCGGTGATTCTACCTGCGTAGCCACAGCTGGTTGTAGCGTTTCTTCTACTTGCACAACTTCTTGTGTAACGACTTTTTTAGAAGCTACTTCCCTCGATATAGGTTCTCCTTGCTTTACTTCCACTTTCTCAATTTCAGAAACATGAAGTACTACTTGTTTCAATTCTTCTATACTACAATCCGTATCCATAAATACTGTAAATTCAAATCCGAAAGCATCTGCTTCAATTTCTTCAATACTCGGAGCTGTTTTTTGTATATTCCCCACATTTTGTAATGCTTCAATACACATAATGGCACGTACTGCTTTTAAAATTGCTTGCTGTTCAACTGTTATATGCACTGCATGCGAAACTGCATCATCGTTGTCTATATGATTTTGCTCTATATGTTCCGTAGTAGTTTCTACATTGCCGTTCAATAATGCTTCTAATTTCTGTTTAGTTGAGACTACATCAATATTGCCCATTCCACCTTGTTGCACATCTGCAACCATCTTCTCCAAATTATCAATGCACTCAAAAATCACATCAATAATATCCGCATTTACAACTATATTCCCATGACGAATTTCATCTAACACATTTTCCATCTTATGCGTTAAATCAGCCATCTCCGTAAATTCCATACTCGCAGACATACCTTTGAATGTATGAGCGGAGCGGAATATTTCTCCTACAACATCCATATCAGCAGGATTTTGCTCTAACACTAGCACATTTTCATTTAGCGACTGTAAATGTTCTTCTGACTCTTCAAAAAATATATTTAATAGATCTGTTTGCATTTTTATCCCCTACCTGTCTAACAAACATTTCATTTATGTATAACAATTTAGTGTTTTATAATGAGAAAAAAGGGGGCCACACGTCGATCCGCTATCACTGTTTTGATTCCTTGTGGCACCCCTTCTATATTAACTATTTGCTACTTTTGTTAAAGCTTCAATTACACGATCCGCTTGGAATGGCTTTACAATAAAGTCTTTTGCCCCGCCCTTAATTGCATCTAATACCATACCTTGTTGTCCCATTGCAGAACAAATAACAACCTTTGCACTTGAATCAATTTTAATAATTTCTTTTAATGCTTCAAGCCCATCCATTTCTGGCATAGTAATATCTAATGTTACAATATCAGGTTGAAGTTCTTTATACTTTTGAATTGCTTCTACCCCATTCTCTGCTTCGCCAATAACTTCAAATTCAGCATTACTTTTTAATAAGTTTTTAATCATCGTTCGCATAAACATCGCATCGTCTACTACTAAAATTTTATGTGCCATTCTTTTTAATTCTCTCCTTCTATGTATAAATATATCTTAATATTTCACCTTATCATTCTCACTCATTATACAAAATAAAATGATAAAATTTAATATTTTTTTAAAAGAATTTTCGTATTTTTATTATTTTATTATTAAAATAATAATATACTACTCTTTTATATAAATAACAACGCGACGGTTTTTTTCCCAGTTTTGCGGTGAATCATTTGGTACAATTGGCTTTGTGTCTGCATATCCTACCGCAGCTAGCCTTTTATCATCCACATTATACACTTCAATTAAATGGTGAATCATATTTGCCGCTCGTGCTGAAGATAACTCCCAATTTGAAGGGAATTTCTCGTTATGAATAGGTCTACTATCTGTATGTCCCTCTACAACAATTGGGTTAGGTACGGATTGAAAAAATCCAACTAATTGACTTATTATCCCTTTCGCTTCGGGCTTAACGTTTGCATCGCCTGTATCAAATATTAAATTATCTACTATAACGACGCTTACCCCTGTATCCTCTCGATATACATTCACTTGACTAATACCGTTATTATCTACATACGCTTTTAACTTCTTATATAATTCATCCATTCTCTTTTTTGAGATCATCTTTTCATCATTTTTTTCATGTGAAATATCCGGTATTGTATTTTCCATTACTTTTGCATCTACTTGCCCCGTATCACTAAACTTTTCAAGCATCTTTGACAATTTTACTGCATCTTGCTTTGATGTAGCAACTAGTAATACAAAGAAAGTTAATAATAACATTGTTAAATCTGTAAAAGTCGTCATCCAACGAGGCGATCCCTTTTGCGGTCCTTTACTCATCATACCACTCCTTGAAATATTAGGCTGCTCCTTTTACCTTTTTTACCTTTGTTTCGTATACGTATGTATCCAGTTTCAACTTTAATTTAGAAGGGATTTGTCCACGATACAATTCTGAAATTGCTTCTATTACAAACTTCTTCTCTGTATATAAATCTTCAATACCACGATATACTTTTTCCGCAAGAGGGATTGCAATCATATTCGCAAGTACGGACCCATATAATGTCGTTAACATCGCAACTGCCATCCCTGTACCAATTTGCGATGTATCTTGTAAGTTTTGGAGCATAATGATAAGACCGATTAACGTACCAATCATTCCCCAAGCTGGAGCAAAATCACCAATTTTATCTAATAATGCTGCTCCTTTTCTTAACTCATACACTTCCGTTTCAATATCTTTCAGTAACACTTCTTTTAATTCATCTTCATCGTAACCGCTTAACATTAATCGAATTCCTTTTTGAATAAAAGGATTGTCTACTTGCTCTCCATCAACCTCTAAAGAAAGCAAGCCGTGCTTTTTAGACTTTTTCGAAAAATCGACAAACAAATCCGTTAACTGTTCTAAATCTTCTTCTCTTCTATGTAAAACAGTAAAAATGCTTTTCGTATATTTTTTTATTTCTCCAAATCGATATGCCACAACAATTGTCGCTGTTGTTCCCCCTATGACAATTAAAATAGATGAAACATCTAAAAAGTTTTTAAAAGCTTTTATTCCACCGCCGCCAAGCATAATTGCTGCTATCACTATAATGAAACCTACTATAATGCCCACTGGGCTAGAAATATCAAACTTCCTTTTTCTTCTTTGTGGTCTAGCTAATACTTGATTTTTCTCTCCCATATTTCTGCCCTTTCCTTTCCATTTTTATATAACATTTTTTTATTTTAATAATACGTTTTCATATATAACATGTATTATACGCTTATCATCTGTTTATCGCAATATACTCATGAAATTGACACATTTCATTTCTATATTAGAATTATAGTATGGATAAATGAGGAGGATCACGATGGAACACAACATTTTACAAGTCATTGCATTAGCAGAAAAACTAAAATATGAAATGCGACATAGCTGGCTTTCTAACGGACGTCAAGAAAGTGTTGCCGAACATACATGGCGTATGTCTCTAATGGCTATTTTAGTTGAACCTTATTTGGATCAAAAAGTAAATATTGAGAAATTACTTAAGATGGTTATTATTCACGACCTAGTCGAAGCCGAAGCTGGTGATATCCCTGCTTTTGATACAATGAATAGTCACGAATTACAACTACAAAAACAAAAAAATGAACTAGAAGCTATTTTAAATATTAAACAAACATTAACAAGTTCTCTCGGTGAGGAATTATATGACTTATGGATGGAGTTTGAAGCGAAAGAAACGTACGAAGCAAAAGTTGCTAATGCACTCGATAAACTTGAGGTGAAAATCCAACATAACGAAGCTGATATTGATACGTGGTTACCAATTGAACATAAAATGACATTCCAAGTAGCAAAGCATACAAACTTTGATTCTTTCCTATCTAAATTACAAAAAATTATTGAACAAGATGGAGAAAAGAAGTTAATTGCTGCCGGTATTGATGTTGAGGCATGCAAGCAATAATGAAATAAGACACTCAACATGATATGATCCCCTTATAGTAGACAGTAAAAAGAAAGCACATTAATCTGTTTACTATGGAGGGGATTTTTCTATGGGCAAAATTAGAGTAACTTATGATATAGAATTTAAG